>NZ_JAZHFR010000041.1:0-29872 GCF_036541385.1 Comamonas sp. GCA5
CAGGCGCGCCAGGCGCCGGGCAGCAGCGCGTGGCTCAGCGCCGGCAGGCACAGCACGCTGAGGCTGGACTGGTGCGGCTGGCCCAGGGCCATGGCGTGCTCCACCACCCGGTCCAGCCCCTGCCAGCTGCGCTGCACCTCCTCCCACAGCCGCAGGGCGCGCGCCTGCGGGCGCAGCCGGCCCTGGGCGCGCTCGAACAGGGCGTAGCCCAGCAGCTGCTCCAGCCGCGCCAGCTCGCGGCTGATGGTGGGCTGCGAGGTGCACAACAGCTGCGCCGCACCGGTGGCGCTGCCGGTGAGCATGAGGGCGCGGAAGACCTCGATGTGGCGGTGGCCGATGCGCTCGGGCAAGGCCGGGGGGGCGGGAGGGGTCATGGCCCAAGCATATCCAGAATGAATTACCCACCCACAAACAAGCATTGGACTAAATAGCCAACCGCCCGCATCATGCAGACCTGCAGGAAGACGGCGCCCCCGGACTTTCTGCCTGTTTTTGCCCTGTAGCGCTGATGCAGCCTGCGCAGAATGCTCTGAAAGTTGAGAACTCCATGTCCTGCTCCTTCTCGCCCGAACAACTGTGGAACCTGGCCGACACCTACGGCACCCCGCTGTGGGTCTACGACGCCCAGGTGATCCGTGCACGCATCGCCCAGCTGCAGGCGTTTGACACCGTGCGCTTTGCGCAGAAGGCCTGCTCCAACATCCACATCCTGCAGCTGATGCGCGAACAGGGCGTGAAGGTGGATGCGGTCTCGCGCGGCGAAATCCTGCGCGCCCTGGCGGCCGGCTATGTGGCCGGCGGCGAGCCCTCGGACATCGTCTTCACCGCCGACGTGATGGACGCTGCCACCCTGGCCACCGTGGTCGAGCACCAGGTGCCGGTGAACGCCGGCTCCATCGACATGCTGCACCAGCTGGGCGCGGCCTCGCCCGGCCACCACGTGTGGCTGCGCATCAACCCCGGCTTTGGCCACGGCCACAGCAACAAGACCAACACCGGCGGCGAGCACAGCAAGCACGGCATCTGGCACACCGACCTGCACGCTGCGCTGGACGCCATCGCCCAGCACGGCCTGCACCTGGCCGGCCTGCACATGCACATCGGCTCGGGCGTGGACTACGCCCACCTGCAGGAGGTCTGCGGCGCCATGGTGGCCCTGGTCAAGTCGGCCAAGGACCACGGCCACGACCTGCAGGCCATCTCGGCCGGCGGCGGCCTGTCCATCCCCTACCGCGATGGCGACCCGACCATCGACACCGAGCACTACTTCGGTCTGTGGAACGCGGCGCGCAAGCAGGCCGAGGCCATCGTCGGCCACCAGCTGGCGCTGGAGCTGGAGCCCGGCCGCTTCCTGGTGGCCGAATCCGGCGTGCT
Organism: Comamonas sp. GCA5; assembly: GCF_036541385.1. NCBI lineage: Bacteria > Pseudomonadati > Pseudomonadota > Betaproteobacteria > Burkholderiales > Comamonadaceae > Comamonas > Comamonas sp. GCA5. The sequence goes on from NZ_JAZHFR010000041.1 coordinate 1,375, forward strand.
GCTGGGCACGGTGCGCGCCACCAAGGGCGCGGGCAGCAACCACTTCGTGCTGGTCGACACCGGCTTCAACGAACTGATGCGCCCCAGCATGTACGGCAGCTACCACGGCATGCACCTCCAGCGCCGCGGCGTGGGCGTGCTGCCCGCCGTGCGCGACAGCGTGGTGGCTGGCCCGCTGTGCGAGTCGGGTGACGTCTTCACCCAGGGCGACGGCGGCGTCGTGCTGCCGCGCGCGCTGGGCGATGCACAGGTCGGTGACCTGCTGGTCATTCACGACACCGGGGCCTACGGCGCCAGCATGTCCAGCAACTACAACACCCGCCCGCTGGCGGCCGAGGTGCTGGTCGATGGAGACCAGGTGCGCCTGATCCGCCGCCGTCAGACGGTGGACGAGCTGCTGGCCCTGGAGCTGGGTCTGTAAAGCGGTTGGCCGCACAACGCGCCGCACGCAAAAAGGGAGCCGATCGGCTCCCTTTGTTTTGCAAATGCATAGCAGCCAGCGCTGGCTGCACCTGCGCCAGCGGCCGATGGGGCTTAAAGGCCTTCGTGCTTGGGGTCGCGCGCCATCAGGCGCTGCACCGCGGCCTGCGGGGTGATGTGGCCGTCCAGCAGCTCCACCACCGTGGCAGCAATCGGCATCTCCACGCCCACGGCCTGGGCGCGCTGCACCACGGTGCGCGCGCTGTACACGCCCTCGGCCACGTGGCCCAGCGAATCCACGGCCTGCGCCAGCGTCAGGCCTTGCGCCAACAGCAGGCCGACCTTGCGGTTGCGCGACAGATCGCCCGTGGCGGTCAGCATCAGATCGCCCAGCCCGCTCAAGCCCATGAAGGTCTCGGGCTTGGCACCCAGGGCCACGCCCAGGCGCGTCATCTCGGCCAGCCCGCGCGTCAGCAGGGCGGCGCGGGCGTTCAAGCCCAGGTGCAGGCCGTCGCACAGGCCGGCGGCAATCGCCATCACGTTCTTCACGGCCCCGCCGACCTCCACGCCGACGATGTCCTCGTTGGCGTACAGGCGCAGCGGCCCGGTGTGGAAGGCCTCCAGCAGGGCCTGGCGCACGGCGGCATGGCGGCTGGCGGCCACCAGCAAGGTGGGCTGGCCGCGGGCCACTTCCTGGGCAAAGCTGGGACCGCTGAGCGCACCGCTGGCCAGCTGCGGCGCCACCTGGGCGCACACCTCGTGCGGCATCAGGCCGACGCCGGCATGGCCGGCGGGCACGGCCTCGAAGCCCTTGCACAGCCAGGCCACGGGCACGCGCACCTGGGCTGCGGCCAGGGCCTGCAGGGTGCTGCGCAGCGCCGACATGGGGGTGGCGATGATGACCAGGTCCATGCCCTGCACGGCCTGCGCCAGCGGCGCGGCGCTGACCTGCAGCCCGTCGGGGAAGGCCATGTCCGGCAGGTAGCGGGGGTTGCTGCGCGCAGCCTGCATCTCCTGCACCTGCTGCGCATTGCGCGCCCACAGCGTGACCTGGTGGCCGGCGGTGTGGCGGGCCGCGCCAATCGCCAGGGCCGTGCCCCAGGCACCGGCACCAATCACAATCAAATTCATAGCTTTAAGCGCTTGTATCCATTGACCTAAAGGCCAAAAAATGCATAAAAAAGACCCCGCATGCGGGGCCTCTTTTGTAGCACGCCCGCAGGCGGTGCCGCAGGAGCCGGGCTTACTGCACGGTGCCGTCGGCCTGGGCCGCGGCGTTCTGCTGCTCGTACATGGCCTGGAAGTTGATTTCCGCCAGGTGCACGGGCGGGAAGCCGGCGCGGGTCACCACGTCGGCGACGTTGCCGCGCAGGTAGGGGTAGATGATCTGGGGGCAGGCCACGCCGATCACGCCACCCATCTGGTCTTCGGGGATGTTGCGGATTTCAAAGATGCCGGCCTGCTTGGCTTCCACCAGGAACAGGGTCTTGTCTTCGATCTTGGTGTGCACGGTGGCGGTCACGGCCACTTCGAACAGGCCTTCGGCCACGGGCGTGGCTTCCACACCCAGCTGGATGTCGACATTGGGCTGTTCCTGCTGCAGCAGGATGGCGGGCGAGTTGGGCTGCTCCAGGGACAAGTCCTTCAGATAGACACGTTGGATCTGGAAGACGGGCGTTGCTTGTTCGGACATGGTCTCGGTCTTTCTTACTTACGCTTGCTACGCAAAACAGTCGGTCATAAAAAGGCCCGCTGGCAGTGGCTGCGACAGCGGGCACTTGGGGTGGCATTATGCAGCGCGGCGCTGCGGCCCACGACCTCAGGCGTTGAGCAGGGGCAGCAGTCCGCCCTTGGCGTCCAGCGCGATCAGGTCGTCGCAGCCGCCGACATGGGTGTCGCCGATGAAAATCTGGGGCACGGTGCGGCGGCCGGTGATCTGCATCATGTGGTCGCGCGCAGCGGGATCGCTGTCGATGCGGACTTCTTCGATCTGTTCCACCCCCTTGGACTTGAGCACCTGCTTGGCGCGCACGCAGTAGGGGCAGACGGCGGTGGTGTACATCTTCACGGCTTGCATGGGGAAATCCTTGTCAGTCTGGAAACAGGGGCCACGAAAAAGGGGCCTCGCGGACCCCTTGATGGTAGGACAGCTGGAAAGAACCAGCCGGCTTAGGCCTTATCCACCGGCAGGCCGGCATCGCGCCAGGCCTTCATGCCGCCGGCCAGGGCCTGGGCCTTCTCGAAGCCCAGCTTCTTGGCCTGGGCCTCGGCGCGCACGGCGCGCGTGCCCTTGTCGCACACCAGGATCACGGGCACGGCCTTGTTCTTGGCCACCTGGGGCAGGCGCTCGTCCAGCTGCGACAGGGGGATGTTCTTGGCGTTGGTGATGTGGCCCTTCACATATTCCTCGGGCTCGCGCACGTCCACCACCACGGCTTTTTCGCGGTTGATCTTGGCCACGGCGTCGTTGGGCTGCAGCGAACCACCACCCATGCCCTTGAGGCCGGGCACCAGCAGCAAGCCACCAGAGACCACCGCCAGCAAAATCAGATACCAGTTTTCAACAATGAACGTCACGTCAGTCCTCAGGTTGGCAAAGTGCGCAATTCTAGAGCGACAGCCAACGCCCTGGACAATCCAAGCCATACAGGCCGGTGGTGCGGCCTAAAATAGCGGGTTGACACTTTTCCCTCCGTATTTCTTCGAAAGCCGCCATGTACAAGCTCGTGCTGATCCGCCACGGTGAGTCCACCTGGAACCTTGAAAACCGCTTCACCGGCTGGACCGATGTGGACCTGACGCCCACCGGCGTCTCGCAGGCCATGTCGGCCGGCAAGCTGCTCAAGGCGGAAGGCTACGAGTTTGACCTGGCCTACACCTCGGTGCTCAAGCGCGCCATCCACACCCTGTGGTACGCCCTGGACGAGATGGACTGCACCTGGCTGCCCGTGGTCAAGGACTGGCGCCTGAACGAGCGCCACTACGGCGGCCTGCAAGGCCTGAACAAGGCCGACATGGCCAAGCAGTACGGTGACGAGCAAGTGCTGGTCTGGCGCCGCAGCTACGACACGCCCCCGCCCGCGCTGGAGGCCACCGACCCCCGCAGCGAGCGCAGCGACCGCCGCTACGCCGCCCTGCAGCCCGCGCAGATTCCCCTGACCGAATGCCTGAAGGACACCGTGGCGCGCGTCGTGCCTTTCTGGACCGAGACCCTGGCGCCCCAGATCCAGTCGGGCAAGCGCATCGTGCTGGCCGCCCACGGCAACTCCATCCGTGCGCTGGTGAAGTACCTGGACAACATCGCCGACGATGCCATCGTGGGCGTGAACATCCCCAACGGCATCCCACTGGTGTACGAGCTGGACGCGCAGCTCAAGCCCATCCGCAGCTACTACCTGGGTGACGCCGAAGCCGCCGCCAAGGCCGCCGCGGCCGTGGCCGCCCAGGGCAAGGCCTGAAAGTTGTAACACCCTACCTGTCTGCGGGTGGTTGGGCCTGCGCCCGTTCACCCGCCAGGCAGCGACGTGTATATTGCGCAAGCGGATAAGTAACTGAAGAGTCTATGGGCCAAAAACTCAAAATTGCTGGATGGGTGTCGCTCGGCGTGCTGGCCGGTGCCTTGACCACGGTATCGCTGCAAACCGTTGCACGCGGTGGCATCTCGCCCCTGCCGCTGGAAGAAATCCAGCAGCTGTCGGCGGTGTTCGGCATCATCAAGACCGACTACGTCGAGCCCGTGGACGACAAGAAGCTGATCACCGATGCCATCTCCGGCATGGTGTCCAGCCTGGATCCGCACTCGCAGTATTTCGACAAGAAGTCCTTCAAGGAATTCCGTGAAGGCACGTCCGGCCGCTTCGTCGGCGTGGGCATCGAGATCACGCAGGAAGACGGACTGATCAAGATCGTCTCCCCCATTGAAGGTTCGCCCGCCGACCGCGCCGGCCTCAAGACCAACGACCTGATCACCAAGATCGACGACACCGCCGTCAAGGGCCTGAGCCTGAACGATGCCGTCAAGCGCATGCGCGGTGAGCCCAAGACCAAGGTGCAGCTGACCATCTTCCGCAAGGACGAGAGCCGCACCTTCCCCGTGACCATCACGCGCGAAGAGATCAAGACCCAGTCCGTCAAGGGCAAGCTGGTCGAGCCCGGCTACGCCTGGGTGCGCCTGAGCCAGTTCCAGGAGCGCACGGTCGACGACTTCGTGCGCAAGATCGAAGAGATCTACAAGGAAGACCCCAACGTCAAGGGTCTGGTGCTGGACCTGCGCAACGACCCCGGTGGTCTGCTGGATGCGGCCGTGGCCATCTCCGCCGCCTTCCTGCCCGAGGGCGTGACCGTGGTCAGCACCGACGGCCAGTTGGCAGAAAGCAAGTCCGTGTTCAAGGCCGCGCCCGAGTACTACGCGCGCCGTGGTCAGGGCGATCCGCTCAAGCGCCTGCCCGCCGCCCTGAAGAAGGTGCCCCTGGTGGTGCTGGTGAACGAAGGCTCGGCCTCAGCCAGCGAGATCGTGGCCGGCGCCCTGCAGGACCACAAGCGCGCCACCATCATGGGCAGCCAGTCGTTCGGCAAGGGCTCGGTGCAGACCGTGCGCCCCCTGGGCCCCGACACCGGCCTGAAGCTGACCACCGCCCTGTACTACACCCCCAGCGGCAAGTCCATCCAGGCCAAGGGCATCGTGCCCGACGTGATGGTCGATGAAACCGCCGAGGGCGACGTCTACGCCGCCCTGCGCATGCGCGAAGCCGACCTGGAAAAGCACCTGGGCAATGGTGACGCCTCGGCCGAAGCCGAAGCCTCCGCCGCCCGCGAGAAGCTGCGCGAAGAAGCCCGCAAGCGCCTGGAAGAGGACACCAAAAAGCCTGTCTCCGCGCGCCGCCTGCCCGAGTTCGGCTCGGACAAGGACTTCCAGCTGCAGCAGGCGCTGAGCCAGCTCAAGGGCCAGCCCGTCAAGGTCAGCAAGACCCTGACCGAGCGTCCGCCCGAGAAGAAGGACAAAGACGAATAAAGCTTTTCATAGCTGCCAGCGCGCGATCTGCCTGGCTTTCAAAGTCGAAACACATTGAAAGTCTTGTAAATCCAGCGCTACCAGCTCATGTTTTCAAGAACGCCGGGTGCCTTGTGTCCCGGCTTTTTTCATCGCTGTGCCGCACCGGATGGCCGGCAGCCGCCCCCAGCACCGCGGCGCGGCGCGGCGGTGATGCACCACGGTGCCGGACCTTCCCGCCATGAACGACGACCAACTCCTGCGCTACTCGCGCCACATCCTGCTCGACGAAGTCGGCATCGAAGGCCAGCAGGCCCTGCTGGACGCCCACGTGCTGATCATCGGTGCTGGCGGGCTGGGCTCGCCCGCGGCCCTGTACCTGGCGGCCTCGGGCGTGGGCCGCATCACCCTGGTCGACCACGACACCGTGGACCTGACCAACCTGCAGCGCCAGATCGCCCACACCACGGCCCGGGTGGGCCAGCCCAAAGCCAGCTCGGCGGCCCAGGCCATCCACGACCTCAACCCCGAGATCCAGGTGCACTGCATCCAGCAACGCGCCGATGCGGCCCTGCTGGACGAGCTGGTGGCCCAGGCGACGGTGGTGCTGGACTGCTGCGACAACTACCGCACGCGCCAGGCCGTCAACGCCGCCTGCGTGCGCCACCGCGTGCCCCTGGTGGCTGGCGCCATCATCCGCCTGGACGGCCAGATCACCGTGTTCGACCCGCGCCGCGAGGACTCGCCCTGCTACGCCTGCCTGTTCGCGCCCGAGGCCGACTTCGAGGAAGTCCAGTGCTCGACCATGGGCGTGCTGGCCCCGCTGGTCGGCATCATCGGCTGCATGCAGGCGGCCGAGGCCTTGAAGCTGATCGCCAACTTTGGCGAAAGTCTGACAGGCAAATTGCTGATTCTGGACGGCCGCAGCATGGAGTGGTCGCGTATGCGCACCAGCCGCAACCCCGATTGTTCAATATGCTGTAACAAGAAGTAGGACTATGACTACAGCGGTGTTCACCCAGACGGCGCAGAATTGGCCCTCGCCCTTTTGCCCCCTGACCGTGCTGCCCTTGTAGAGATTTCCCTGCCGTGAAACTACGTACTTTTTTCGTTGAAGACAACGCCACCATCCGAGAGAACCTGGTTGAGACGTTGCTTGAACTGACGGACGTCCAGCCCGTCGGGTACGCGGAAACCGAGGCCGAAGGCAAGGCCTGGCTCACCGATCCCCACAACGCGTGGGACCTGGCCATCGTCGACCTGTTCCTGCGCCAGGGCAGCGGCTTGGGGGTGGTGGCCGCCTGCCAGCAGCGCCAGCCCCACCAGCGCGTGGTGGTGCTCAGCAACTACGCCACCCTGGACGTGCGCCAGCGCTGCAAGGAACTGGGCGTGGATGCGATCTTCGACAAGTCCAACGAGATCGATGCACTGCTGGACTACTTCATGGAAATGCAGTGATCTCCTGCCGGTCCCCGGACGAAAAAAAGCTGACCTCGGTCAGCTTTTTTGATGGCGCGGGCCGCAGTGCAGATCAATCGATCAGCTTGTTCTTCAGGGCGTAGTACGTGAGGTCGCTGTTGGACGACAGCGCCATCTTCTCCATCAGGCGCGTGCGGTAGGTGCTGACGGTCTTGACGCTCAGCGACAGCGACTTGGCGATGTCACCGGCGGTTTCGCCCTTGGCCAGCTTCAGGAACACCTGGAACTCGCGCTCCGACAGTTGCTCGTGCGGCGGCGCATCGTCCTTGCGGTTGAGCTGCTGGGCCAGCAGATCGGCCACGGTGGGCGTCAGGTAGCGGCGGCCCAGGGAGATGGTGCGGATCGCCTCGGCGATTTCCTTGGGCTCGCACTCCTTGTTCAGGTAGCCGCTGGCGCCCTGGCGGATCAGGTTGATGGCGTAGTGCTCTTCCGGGTAGCCGCTCAGGATCAGGATGCCCATGTCCGGCGCCTTGGCGCGCAGCATGGCCAAGGCATCCAGGCCGCTTTGCCCGGGCATGGACAGATCCATCACCAGGACATCGATTTCCTGCTGGCGCACCAGGTCGATCGCTTCACGGCCATTGCTGGCCTCACCGACCACGCGCAGGTCCACGTGTTCCGACAAATACTGGCGCAGACCTGACCGTACGATGGAATGGTCATCCACGATACCTACTTTGATCATCGAAGCCTCTCTCTATGTTGCGGGCCAAAGCCCTGGACTTTTTGGTTTCTACAGAACAGATTGCCTGCAAATCCTTGCACTGACTGGTCTCAAAGCATCTTGATTATGCAGAAGAACTGCACCAAACTCGCAATCAACTGGAGGATTGAATGTGAAATGGACCCAACTGCGCCGCATGGCAATCAGCCTGCCCGTGGCGATTTTTGCCGCCTGCCTGATGATTGGCATCAGTGAATATGGCAACAAGCAAACCAGCCAATCCCTGAGCAACCTGGCCCACGCCTACGACACGCGCACCGCACTCAGCACTCTGACCAAGGAGATGCTGGATGCAGAAACCGGCCTGCGCGGCTACCTGCTGACCAGCGACGAAAACTACCTCAAGCCCTACAACGAAGCGATACAGAACATCAGCAGCACCCTGCAGCGCATCCGCCAGTTGATCGAGACCACGCCCCAGGGCATGGAATTCTTCATCCCGATGTCGCACAGCATCAGCCGCAAAACCGCAGAGATGGACCTGAGCCTGCGGCTGTTCCGCGAAGGCAATGCCGATGCGCTGAAGTTCGTCATGTTCACCGACATGGGCAACACGGACATGAGCAACATCCGCGAGCTCGCCCGCAAGCTCGACACACTGACGGCCGAGCGCGCCGGTCGTTACCAGCAGGACATCAACAACTCGCTCATCATGGGGCGCATCGGCGTGGCCACGGTCACGCTGTTCGGTCTGTTCGCTTTCTATCTGTACCTGCGCCAGAACAACATGGTGGACCGCCTGCACAAGCGCGAACAGGCCCTGCTGTCCGAAGAGCGCTCACGCCTGGAAAACCTGGTGCGCGAACGCACCGCCACCCTGACCGAACTGGCCAACCACCTGCAACAGGTGCGTGAAGACGAACGCGGCCACTTGGCCCGCGAGCTGCACGACGAACTGGGCGCCTTGCTGACGGCCGCCAAACTGGACGTGGCACGCCTGAAGTCGCGCATCGACATGGGCAACCCCGAGATCGCCGACCGCATCAAACACATGACGGAGACGCTCAACAGCGGGATTGCGCTCAAGCGCCGGATCGTGGAAGACCTGCGCCCCTCCTCGCTGGCGAACCTGGGGCTGTCGACCTCGCTGGAAATCCTGACCAGCGAATTCGCCCAGCGCAGCGGCATCGAGGTGGAGGCCATCTTCGAAGCCGTGGAACTGCCCGAGGCCACCGAACTGACCATCTACCGCCTGGTGCAGGAGTCGCTGACCAACATCGGCAAGTACGCCAAGGCCAGCCAGATCCAGGTCACGGTGCATCGATACCCGACCTATGTGGCGGTGCAGATCAAGGACAACGGCGAGGGCTTCGACCTTGCCAGCATCCGCCCCAATTCCCATGGGCTGGCAGGTATGCGCCACCGCGTGGAAGCGGCCGGCGGACGCCTGACCATCAACTCGGCCCTGGGTGCCGGCACTACCGTGTCGGCCATCATTCCCACAGGCGCCACCCCGGCCGAGGCCATAACTGCGATCTGAGCCCGTCCCCGGGCCAGCCCCTCATGCCACCTGCGGGTGGCTTTTTTGGGGGTGCTTGGGGGCGCTGCTGCCCGTCACCCAGTTGCCGGTGTAGGCGTGGCCCCACACGCAGCACGCCCGCAGGGCTGACACGCAGCCTCCCCCGGTACTGGCACGGCACCCTGCCGAAGCCGCCTACAGTAGGAACCCTGATTCGTCTCAAAGCACAACGAATTCAAGCAACTACGAACGAGGAGGCTCACCATGCTGCACTACGCCGTTGTTTTTCTCATCATTGCCCTGGTCGCGGCCATCTTTGGCTTTGGCGGGATCGCTTCAGGTGCCGTTGGCATCGCCAAGATTCTGTTCTTCATCTTCGTGATCATGGCCGTCATCAGCTTTGTGATGAGCCTGCTGAAAAGCAAAAGCTAAGCCAATTGGCGTGCCCCTGCCGCCTACCCATGGCCCTTCCAACCTGCGACAAGGAATGATCGATGAACCAATTTGATGACAGCAAGAAAAAACTGGCCGAAGCTGCGGAATCCACCAAGGAGGCCGTAAAGGACGCGGCGCAGACGGCCCGCGACAGTGCCAAGGAGTTTGCCCAGGAGACCCGTGCCTCGGCACGCGAAGCCGCGCAAACCACCCGCGAAGCGGCCCACCACGCCATCGGCAAGGCCCAGGAAGGCCTGCGCACCGTGGAAAAGGAACTCAGCCCGGCCATTGATGACCTGTCCGCACGCGCCCAGGAGTTCTGCAACAAAGGCATCCACCTGTGTGCCGAAGGCACGGATCGCGCACGCCGGCACTTCCAGCAGGCCGCCGAAACCACCACCCGCTATGTGGTGGAGCAGCCCGGCAAATCGATCCTGATGGCAGCGGCCGCCGGGGCGGCGATTGCTGCGGCCTTCCTGCTGGGCCGACGCCGATAAACCTGCTCGTTTGCGGCCAGCCGCACTGCTTTTACCGCCCAGCGGCCGAAGCTGGACGGTTGTTCCCCCTGCTACACCAAAACCTACATAGAGGAGCTGAATCCATGCAATCCATGAAGCAATACACACGTGCCATCGCATTTGCCACCCTGATCGGTGCCACCGTCATTGGCGCCGCCGGCTGCTCGGTGGCCCGCAACCAGCAAACTGTGGGCTCCTACGTCGATGACGCCGGCATCACCACCGCCATCAAGGCCAAGTTTGCCGAAGACCACACCGTGGCCGCTACCTCCATCAGCGTGGAAACCCTGAAGGGCACGGTGCAACTGTCCGGCTTTGCCAAGAGCCAGACCGAGAAGGACCGCGCCGAAGCCATTGCCCGCAACGTCAAGGGTGTGACCTCGGTGCGCAACAGCATCGTCGTGCGCCCCTGATCGGGCCACGCCGCGCTGCCGCGGCGGTGGCGACCACCACCGCCTGCCATGGGCCGACCCAAGCCGGGTCGGCTTTTTCATGGGCAGCGCCCACACCGTTTTGTCGTTAAGCTTGCCGCATGCGTGCCTATACCTGCGACCACTGCGGCCATCTGGTGTTCTTTGAGAGCACCGCCTGCGTGCATTGCGGCGCCCATCTGGCCTTTGTGCCTGAGTGGATGCGCATGGCCGCACTGGAACCTCATGCCACGCAGCCTAACGTCTGGCAGCCCCTGTCGGCCACACACACACCGCACCTACGGCTGCGCATGTGCCACAACCGCAGCAGCGCCGGCAACCCCTGCAATTTCACGACCGATGCCGATGGCTCGCAGCCCTACTGCGTTTCGTGCCGCCAAACCCGCTGGTTGCCCAACTTTGCCAACCCACAGAACCTGCTGCGCGCGCACAAGATCGAAAACGCCAAGCGCTACCTGTTCTACACCCTGTCCTGCCTGCAATTGAGCGTGCTGCAAGGCTTTACGGCGCCCACTTTCGATTTCCTGGAAGACCTGCCCGGCCAGCCCCCGGTGCTGACCGGCCACCTGAACGGCATCATCACGCTGAATGTGGCCGAAGCCGATGACGACGAAAGGGCGCGCCGCCGCCAGGCCCTGTTCGAGCCTTACCGTACCCTACTGGGTCATCTGCGGCATGAGTCCGGCCATTTCTTCTGGGATGCACTGGTGCGCGACACCGCCTGGTTGCAGCCTTTCCGCGCGCTGTTCGGGGATGAGCGGGCCGACTATGCCCAGGCCCTGCAAGCCCACTATGCCCGCGGCCCACAGGAGCTGGCCGGTTGGCAACAGCAGCATGTGAGCGCGTATGCCGCCGCCCACCCGTGGGAGGACTGGGCCGAAACCTGGGCCCATTACCTGCACGTCATGGACCTGATGGAGACCGCTGCCAGCTATCGCGTGCAACTGCGACTGCCGGGGCACATGGCCAGCTGCCCCCGCTGGACAACCCCTTCGACACGCACAGCCTGCCGTTCGAGCACATCCTGCAGCAGTGCGTACCGCTGACACTGCTGCTCAACAGCCTGAACCGCAGCCTGGGCCACAACGACGCCTACCCGTTTGCCCTGTCGACCGGTGCCGTGGCCAAGCTCGGCTTTGTCCACCAGGTGGTGGGGGCCCACCGTGGGGCAGCAGGGCCAGGCTGATGCCGCTGCGGTAGCGGCCTGCAACGGCCAGATTTCTCGACCGCTGATCGCGGGCCGATGGCCCTAGACCGTGATCGTTCCGCTCAGGTAGCGGGCGCAATCGCCCGCGACGTCCACGCTCGATGCCGTCACCTCGCAGTACAGAGTGCCTGTGCGCCGCGAGGCCTGGTGGCCGATCAGGACCGACTTGCCCAATTGTCCTGCCCAGTACGGCGCCAGCGCGGCGTGGATGGAACCGGTGACCGGGTCTTCCTCCCCGCCATTTGCAGGCCAGAAGTAACGGCTCACAAAGTCATAGCCCGCGCCAGGGTCCGCAGGGGCTGTCACGACCACATCGAGGGGGCCCAGCGTTTGCAAGCGGACCAGATCCGGCTGGACCGCGCGCACGTCCGCTTCGTTCGCATACACGGCGACATAGGCCTGTTCGTTCACCAGCACCGCGGATGGCGCAGGACGCAAGCCCAGCAGCAGCGCGGCAGGCACGGCGGCCAGTGGGCGCGCATCGCGGCGGGGGAGCGCCATGACGATGCGACCGCTCGCCTGCAGCGTCGCCACCACGTTCCCCACGGCAGCGGCCCAGAACGTGAGGCGGTCACACCCGGGCTTGGACGCGAAGAGCACACAGGCGCTGGCCAGCGTGGCATGGCCACAGAATGCGATCTCCTTGATCGGCGAGAACCAGCGGATCTCGAACGCTGCGCGGTCATCGCTCCAGACCAGGAAGGCGGTTTCGGAGAGGTTGTTTTCGGTGGCAATCGCTTGCAGCGTCGCATCGGGCAGCCATGCTTCAAGCACGACCACGGCAGCTTGGTTGCCCTTGAATTGTTCGGAGGTGAACGCGTCAACGATATGGATTGGCAGTTGCATGGCAGGTGGGCAGGGGTGAGGGAATGGAGGCACCCGGTGGGCGCATGCCATGGGGCATGGCACAGGGCCGAGCACGAGGAAATCATAGAGGCTCAATATCTGCGGACTGGCCCCAACGACTGCCTTGAGCAGGTTGAATGTTTTCCACGAGGCTTCCACGGCCCAATGCCACTGGCCAAGCGAGAACGTGCCACAAGCGGCTTTGACACGATCCTGCGAGAACAGGCTACCGCGTCACCATCTGCATGGCTTGCTCCGAGTGAACGCCCCATTGGCCACCGACATCCTTATCGCGATGGACGCAGCGCGCGACTGGGCGCACGAGAATGCCGTCCGATGTGCTCCAGCTCCAGGCAGTGACGAAGTCCGAACGCGGCGATGCACCCTGGGACACCTCCATCCCAACTGCAGCCGTACGCATCCAGGACCCGGCGGTCCATACACCCCGCTTGCCCTCGCGCCACATCAGGTCGCAGTGCCCGCCGGCACCCCGCGCAGGTCTGGAACGCTGCGTCTCATGGCGACACGCCATCCAGTCCCAGCGGCCCGGTCGGAAACTGCTCGATGGGCAGCGGGCGGGCAAACAGGTAGCCCTGGAACAGGGTGCATCCGCAGTCGGCCAAGAACTGCCGCTGCGCCAGCGTCTCCACGCCCTCGGCGATGATCTCCAGCTCCAGGGAGGTGCCGAGGTTCACGATGGCCTGCAAGATGGTGGCACCCTGGGTGCCGCTCTTGAGGTCGCGCACAAAGCTTTGGTCGATCTTGAGCTGGTCCAGCGGCAGCTGGCGCAGGTACGACAGCGACGAATAGCCGGTGCCAAAGTCATCCAGGGAAAAGCCCAGCCCCAGCTGGCGCAGCTGGTGCATGCGCCGCACCACCTGGTCGAGATCGCCCATCACCAGGTTTTCCGTCAGCTCCAGCTTCAAGCCTGCAGGGCGGACCTGGTGGCGCTCGATGGTCTGGGCCACGAGCTGAGGGAAGTCCGGGTCCAGCAACTGGCGCGCGCTGACATTGATCGCCAGCCGCAGGTGCTGGGTGGACGGCGCGCTTTGCCAGCGGCGCAGCTGCGCGCACCCGGTATCCAGCACCCAGGCACCAATGTGCAGGATCAGTTCGCTCTCCTCGGCCAGCGGGATGAACTCGGCCGGGGACACCGAACGGCCCGCGCTGGTGACCCAGCGCACCAGGGCCTCCGCCCCCGCAATGCGCCCGTCGTGGTCCACCTGGGGCTGGTAATGCAGCACCAGTTCCCGACGCTCGATGGCATGGCGCAAGCCTTCTTCCAGCGCCGCCTTGTGCGCCACTGCAGCTTGCATCCAGGCATCAAAGAACATGATGGCATTGCGTCCGGCAGCCTTGGCCCGGTACAGCGCCAGATCGGCTTGGCTCAGCAAGGTCTGGGCGTCCTGCTCCTCCCCGCCCAACAGCGTGACGCCGATGCTGGTGGAGCAATAGAACTGCAGGCCGTTGAGCAGGTAGGGCTGGCTCAGCGCCAAGCGCAGTTGCTCGGCAATCGCCATGGACTGCGCCCGGGCTGCCTGCGGATCAGGGTCCAGCCCCTGCGCCAGCACCACGAACTCGTCGCCGCCCAGCCGGGAGGCCGTATCGCCACTGCGCACATTGGCGCTGATGCGCTGCGCCACCTCGACCAGCAGTTGGTCGCCCACGGCATGCCCCCGGGTGTCGTTGATGACCTTGAAGTTGTCCAGGTCCAGCACCATCAGCGCGCCGTGGGTCTGGTCCTGCTGGCAGGTCTGCAGCGCGCGCGGCAGCAGCTCCTGCAGCCTCCGGCGGTTGGCCAGTTGCGTCAGCGGATCGTAGAAGGCCAGTTGGTGGACTTTTTCTTCGGCCTCTTTCTGCTCGGTGATGTCCTGCATGTTGCCGAACCAGGCACACAGCCTGCCCTGGGCATCGCGCTGCATCTGTGAACGCGAGCGCACCCAGCGCATCGCGCCATCCGTTCGGCGCTGCACCGGGTACATCATTTCCGATTCGCTCTGGGTGTCGCGCAACTGGGTCATCATCTGCGCCCAGACCCGCTCGCGGTGCTCTGGGTGCACCAGTTCCCGCCAACCTTCCAGGGTGCGCGAACCATCGGGCCGCAGTCCCAGTATGTCATCCAGTTGGGGCGAAGTACGGAATACCTCGCGCTCGGGGTCATAGACGAAGTACCCGACCTTGGCCAGTTGCTGGGAATTGCTCAGCAAGGCCTCGCGTTCGCGCAGGCTCTCCACGGTGCGCCGCAGCTCGGCGGTCTGCTCCTTCACCCGCTCTTGCAGCGCCTGCTCCCGCTCGGCCAGCGACTCGGACAGGGCCTTGATGGTCAGGGTGTCGCGCATCGCCAGCCAGGTACGGCGGTGGTCCACCTGGGCCATGCCAAAGGTCATGCACCAGTAGACCGCCAGCGAGAGGGGCAGGCTGAAGCCCATGGGCTCCACATAGGGTTGCTGCAGCACCTGCAGCAGGAGGACCGCCCACGCACTACCGGCAAACACCGTCCACACCCGCACAAAATGCGCCATGGTGGGAATCAGGAAGACGATGGTGATGCACAGCAGCATCAGGCGGTAGTAGAACAGCGCGTCCAGTTGGCCGGTCTGGACGATCAGGGGCATCAGCCCCCAGATCACGCCGGCCAGGCCGGCCGGCAGGCACTCCCAATTGACCAGCGTACGGGCTGGCACACCGCGCTCCAGGGCCTTCAGCGCCCAGCGACCAAAGACGGCGCTGCCGATCAGGGGGAGGGCAATCAGCGCCGCCCACAGCAGCAGACGGCCATGGTCGACCACCTGCCAGTGCGGGAACAGCACCGCCACGATGCCCAACAGCCCGATGGGAGCCGCCATGCTGGTGCGGTGAAACAGTTCCCTGGCCAGGGCCGCCTGCAAGGCGCCCTGGGGGATGGTGATGGCGTCGGTGGAAGCGGCCATGCTCAGCCCCCGTGCGGGGCCTCAATGCTGCGGGCGATGTGTGCCCGGCTGGCGCCCGCATGCCCAGCTTGGGCCAGCACGCGCCAGCCGCCATACTGGGTCACGCCCTGCGGGCCATCGCCCAGGAGCCCAACGCCCATGCCGCCGACGTCGTTCATGGCAGAGGACCCCGGATGTCGAAAATGGTGACGGGCATGGCAAAGATTTACATTTTGTTGGATCTAACGATGCGGGATCGCCAGCCCCGCTGTCAAGCCACGTTCCTTGAAGTCGCGCTGCTGTCCTGCATGGACAGGCTGGACCGCCGCATGCCATGGGTCGGATGCGCCACAGCAGCCTGCAGATGGGCGATTCCGCAGGGAGCCGTGGGTGGTGGTTCAGCACCAGCTCACACAGGCTGGAGCAGACCTGCCCACACGGGCACAGCACTGCCACCAGCGCCCGGCACCGGTCTGCCACCGGGCGACGCACCGTGGCCCCCGGGGTCTCAGCCCCGGCCCAGCTTGGCCAGCAGCTGCTGCAGCACGGTGGGCGAGACAAACTGGCGCACCTCGTCGCCGCCCAGGGTGGCGATCTCGCGCACCAGGGTGCTGCTGATGAACATGTACTGCGCGCTGGGCGTCAGGAAGATGGTGTCCACATCGGGCATCAGGTGGCGGTTCATGCCCGCCAGCTGGAACTCGTAGTCGAAATCGGTGCCGGAGCGCAGGCCGCGCACCATCACCCGCGCGCCCTGGGCGCGCACGAAATCGCGCACCAGGCCGTCGAAGCTCTCCACCCGGATATTGGGCACGTCGCTGAAGACGCCACGCGCCAGGGTCAGGCGTTCGTCCAGCGAAAACATCGTCTTCTTGTGGTGCCCGGCGGCCACGGCCACCACCACCTGGCCGAACATCTGGGCCGCGCGGCGGATCATGTCTTCATGCCCCAGGGTGATGGGGTCAAAGGTGCCGGGGTAGACGGCGACCACGTGCTCGGCCATGGCGATCTCCAGGTTGTAGCGATGATGGCGCGCATTATGCCTGCGCGCGTTTGAGACATAAAAATAGCTTCTGACGCTTGTCCATCAAGCGTCAGAAGCTATGAATTTAGAGCCAGGGGCTGCCCTCAGCCGGGCAGCTTCTGCAGCAGGTGGGCATACACGGCGCCGGCCTTCAGGTAGCGGTGCAGGTGCAGGCCCAGGGCCGCCAGCTCATCCTCGGTCCAAGCCTTGGGGGCCTCCAGGTAGATGAAGCCATCCTCGGCCACGGCCTGGGCGGCCGCCTTCATGGCGGGGCCGAACAGGGCTTCCGCAGCAAACGGCGGGTCGATGAACACCACATGCCAGTGGCCGGGCGCGCTTTGCGCCAGGGCCGCAACGCCGTCACCGCGCTGCACGTGGACGCCTTCGGCCTTGAGCTGCTGGCCCAGGCGCTCCAGCTGCTGGGCCAGGGCGGCATCCTGCTCCACCATGCGCACCTGGGTGGCGCCGCGCGAGGCGGCCTCGAACCCCAGGGCGCCGGTGCCGGCAAAAGCGTCGATGCAGCGCCAGCCCCCCAGGTCCTGGCCCAGCCAGTTGAACAGGGTTTCCCGCACGCGGTCCGGCGTGGGGCGCAGGCCGGGCCGCTGGGCCACGGCCAGGCGGGTGCGGCGCCATTGGCCGCCAATGATGCGTACCTCGCCGGCGCCGCCAGTGTTGGCCTTGGCGGGCTTGGGGCCCTTGCTGCCGGGCTTCTTGCCCGCCGCCACGGCGGCGGCTTCGGCCTCGGCCTGCTTGAAGGCCTCGCGCTTTTTCAAGCGGGCTTCCAGCGCCAGGGCTTCCTCGATGTTGCGATAACTGTTGCGACCCATTACTTCTTTTCTCCCAACACCACGGTCACCATGCGCTCGGGCTGCAGCACACGCTGCATGGCGCGGCGCACGTCGTCCGTGGTCAATGCTTCAATCTTGGCCGTCCAGTGGTCCAGGTAGTCCAGTGGCAGGCCATTCCACGCAATATTGGCCACATTGGCCAGCAGCTTGCGGTTGCTGTCGATGCGCAGCGCAAAGCTGCCAATCAGGTTGTCCTTGGCGTCGCGCAGCTCCTGCTCGGTCGGGCCTTCGGCCACGAACTGCGCCAGCGTGGCCTGCGCCACCTGGCGCGCCTGCTCGGCCTGGTCGGGGCGGGTCTGCAGGCCGACGGTGAAGGCGCCGGCATGCAGGCCGGGGGCAAAGCTGCTGGACACACCATAGGTCAGGCCGCGCTTTTCACGCACCTCTTCCATCAGGCGCGACACCAGGCCACCGCCGCCCAGGATGTGGTCGCCGACCAGCAGGGCCAGGAAGTCCGGGTCGTTGCGCTTGATGCCGGGCTGGCCGATCAGCACCTGGGCCTGGGCCGACTGGAAGGGAATGCGGATGTCCTGGGCCTGCTGCAGCGCCGGCACCTCGGCCACGGCGGGCAGGGGCTGGCAGCCGTGGCCATCGCCCTTGGGCAGGCGCGCCAGCAGCCGGGTCACCAGGGCATCGGCCTGGGCCTTGTCGACGGCGCCCACCACGCTCACCTTGGCACGGCAGGCCTGCAGGGTCTGGGCGTGGAAGGCCTGCATGTCGCGGATCTGCAGGTGCTGCAGCGTCTGCTCGGTCACGCGCTGGCCATAGGGGTGGCCGCTGTAGACGGCCTGGGCGTAGGCCCGCCGCGCCACCGTGCCGGGGCGGGTGTTGGATTCGGCGATCGAGGCGCTCCAGCGGGCGCGCTCGCGCTGCCAGACCTCGGCCGGCCAGCTGGGCTGTGCGATCTGGCGCGAGGCCAGGTCCACCGCGCGCTGCAGCAGGTCGGGCACGGTCAGGCTGCGCAGGGTGTAGCTGAAGCTGTCCGGCCCGGCGCTGGCCTCCAGGCCCGCGCCCAGGTCGGCCCAGGCCTCGCCCAGGGCGTTTTCATCCAGCGCCGGCTGCTTGCCGTCGGCACGGATGCCCTTGGCCGCCATCAGGCTGACCGCTGCCGCCAGGCCGGCCTTGCCGGCGGGATCGCGGCGCGATCCGGCATCGAAGTCGACCTGGATGTCCACCATGGGGATGCTGGGGCTTTCCACCAGCCAGACCTGGGCGCCCGAAGGCTGTTGCCAGTGCTGGATCGGCAGCAGGGCCCAGGCGGAATTGATACCAAAACCAGAGAATGTGCAAGCCAGCCAAGCGCTGGCAGCTATGAATTTCGTTTTCATCGTCAGCAACTTTCAGTGCATTTGCGCAGAGGCTGGGGCCGCCGCAGGGCGGGCCTGGCCGGCGGCGCGGGGCTGGGGCACCAGGGTGCCGATGGTCAGCTGGTCGTTGCCAAAATACCGACCCGCCACGCGCTGCACGTCGGCGGCGCTGACCTGCATCAGCTGCTGCAGCAGCAGCTCGTCCGCATTCACGGGCATGTCCATGACCCAGTAGTTGCCCAGGCTCTGTGCCTGGCCCATGACCGAGTCGCGCTCGTAGACCTGCGAGGCCATCCACTGCGTCTTCACGCGCTCCAGCTCGGCGGGCTGGATGCCCTCCTTGGCGATGCGCTGCACCTGGGCGCGCAGGGCCTGTTCCAGCTGGGCCGGGGTCTTGCCCTTGGCGGGCACGCCGGTCAGCGTGAACACGGCGGGACCGCGCCCCAGCACGCCGGCCGAGCTGCCGGCGCTGTCGGCGACGCGGTCCTTGCCCTGCACCAGGGCGCGCTCCAGGCGCGCGCCGTCATAGCCGTCCAGCACGGCGGACAGCACCAGCAGCGCCAGCGCGTCCTTGTCCGAGGCTTCCAGGTCCTGCACCTTGCGGATCGCGGGCACGCGGTAGGCCATGGCCACGAAGGCCTGTTCGGCCGGCTGCTGGACCTCGATGCGGCGCAGGCCGATCTGCCGGGGCTCCTCGCGCGGCTTGCTGACTGGCGCGGCGCGCGTCGGAATCTGGCCGTAGGTTTCCTCGGCCCAGGCCCGGACCTGCGCCACGTCCACATCCCCGGCGACCACCACGGCAGCCTTGGCCGGCACATACCACTGGCGGTGGAACTGGCGCACGTCGTCGGCCGTCATGGCGTCCAGGTCGCTCATCCAGCCCACCACCGGGCGGCGGTAGGGGTTGGACTGGTAGACGGTGGCAAACAGCTGTTCGAACAGCATGGAGCGCGGGTTGTCCTCGGTGCGCATGCGGCGCTCTTCCTTGACGACCTCGATTTCCTTGGTGAATTCGGCGTCCGGCCACTGGTTGTGGGCAAAGCGGTCGGCCTCCAGCACCATCACGTCGCGCAGCCGGTCGGCCGGGATCTGCTGGTAGTAGCCCGTGTAGTCGCGGTTGGTGAAGGCGTTCTCCTGCCCGCCCAGCGCGGCCACGCGGCGCGAGAACTCGCCCGGCGCCAGCTGCTCGGAGCCCTTGAACATCATGTGCTCCAGCACGTGGGCCACGCCGGTGGTCCCATCGACCTCGTCCATGGCGCCCACGCGCACCCACAGCATGTGCACGGCCGTCGGCGCGCGGCGGTCGGGCTGCACGATCAGCTGCATCCCATTGCGCAGCGTGAACTGCTGCACCGACGACGCCGGGTTGGCCACCGCCGTGCCGGCCCATGCAGCCAGAGATGAGGACAACGTGCCAGCGGGGGCCAAATTCTCGGCCCCGGCACTCAGGCTGGCCACCAGCGCTAGGAGGGATAAAGTTCGTTTCATAGAATGCAGGATTCTAAGAACCCGCCAATGTTCAGTTTTTTCAAGAAAAAAGTTCCCACCACCGACGCAACGCCTGCTTCCACGCAGACGGACGCGGTCGTTCCCACCACCCAGCCCCCGGTGAGCGAGGCCGCTGCGGCCCCCGCCTCCGTCGGCGGCTGGCTGCGCAACACCTTCGGCATGGGCGACAAGGAGGCACAGCCTACCGCAGTTGCCAAGCCCGCGCCGGCGACCGAGACCTTTGCACCCGAGCCCCAGGCCAAGCCCGAAGCGGCCGCCGACCGCGGCAGCTGGATGGACCGCCTCAAGCGCGGCCTGCGCAAGACCGGCTCCAGCATCGCCACGGTGTTCACCGGCACCCAGATCGATGACGCCCTGTACGAGGAGCTGGAAGACGCGCTGCTGATGGCCGACACCGGCGTCAAGGCCACCCTGCACCTGCTGGAGGACCTCAAGCGCCGCGTCAAGGAGACCAAGACCACCGAGCCCGCCGCCGTCAAGGCACTGCTGGCCGAGGCACTGGCCGACCTGCTGCAGCCGCTGGAGAAACCGCTGGTGATCGGTGAGCACACGCCCACCGTGATCATGGTGGCAGGCGTCAACGGCGCGGGCAAGACCACCTCGATCGGCAAGCTGACCAAGCACCTGGCCGACAGCGACCAGTCGGTGCTGCTGGCGGCGGCCGACACCTTCCGCGCCGCGGCGCGCGAGCAGCTGGGCGTCTGGGCCACGCGCAACACCGTGGAAATCATCAGCCAGGCCGGGGGCGACCCCGCCGCCGTCAGCTTTGACGCGGTCAGCGCCGGCAAGGCCCGCAAGAAGGACGTGGTACTGGTCGACACGGCCGGGCGCCTGCCCACCCAGCTGCACCTGATGGAAGAGCTGAAGAAGGTCAAGCGCGTGATCGCCAAGGCCGATGGCTCGGCCCCGCACGAGGTGCTGCTGGTGATCGACGGCAACACCGGCCAGAACGCGCTCAACCAGGTCAAGGCCTTCGACGAGGCCCTGGGCCTGACCGGCCTGATCGTGACCAAGCTGGACGGCACAGCCAAGGGCGGCGTGCTGGCGGCGATTGCGCAGGAGCGCCCGATCCCCGTGTACTTCATCGGCGTGGGCGAAAAGGTGGAAGACCTGGAAACCTTCAACGCCAAGGAATTTGCCCAGGCCCTGCTGGCCTGAGCCTGCGGCACGCACCGCCCCTGCCTTCAGCCCCGCACTGCGGGGCTGTTGCATTTCAGGAGCAGCCCGCGCGCGCTGCGCCTGCACTTTGCATGCTTTTCAATCTGAAGTGAACGCTGTTCGCGCGCCAAGCGCTCACTTTTTCACATCAACCTGCTGCGCCACCCACTCGGCATAGGCGGGTGCCGCCTGCTCGGTGCGCACCAGCCATTGCGGCACGTCATACGGATGGGCGGCGTGCAGCCACTGCGCCAGCGCATCCACCGCCTGCGGCAAGGTCTTGAACACCAGCCGCCATTCCGCGCCCGCCTCCTGCTGGCCCTGCCAGACGTAGTGGCTGGTGATGGCCTCCACCTGCACGCAGGCCGCCAGCCGCGCCTGCACCGCCGCCTGGGCCAGGCGCTGCGCGGCCTCGGCCGAGTCCACAGTGGTGGTGGCCACGGCCACCGGCTGGAGGGGGTTGGAGCAGTCCATGCCGCGATTGTGCCCCGGGCCCGGCTCAGGCCGGCGCCGCGCCGGCCAGGTGGCCACCACCACGCTCAGCAGGGCGATGCCCAAGGCCAGCAGCTGCAGACTGCTGATCTGCTCGCCCAGCACCAGCATGCCCACCACGGCCGCGCTGACCGGCAGCAGCACCGTGAAGATGCCCGCCTGCGCCGCTGGCACGGCGCGCAGCCCGGTCATCCACAGCCACACCGTCCACATGCAGGCGGCCAGGGCATAGAACAGCAGCAGCGCCCACATGGGCGCGGGCACGGCGCCAAAGCTGAAGTGCCAGGCCGCATACACCCGGCCGGGTGGACAGCACAAAGCCCCACAGGTTGATGATGGCGCTGATGCGCTTGGGGCTGAGCACCGCCGTCAACCGCTTGCCGATGACGGCATACGCCGCCTCGCACAGCACGGCCGCCAGCAGCAGGGCCTGGCCCAGCCAGCCACGGTCGGACGCCGACGTGGCCTGCGCCGGCTGGGCCGTGGCGTACAGGGCGATGCCCAGCACCGCCAGCGCCACCGCCACCCAGGTGCGCGGTGCGATGCGTTCGCGCAACAGCAGCCAGCTGAGCACGGCCACCGCCACCGGAATCGCCGACATGGTGACGCCGGCCGTCACCGCGCTGGTCAGGCTGACGCCGGTGACCATGCACAGCGTGAACAGGAAATTGCCGAAGAAGGACTCCAGAAACAGCAGCCAGCGCGTCTGCGCGGACAGCGGGGCTTCACCCGGCGCGGGGCGCAGCCAGCCCAGCATGGCCACGGCGCCGATGCCAAAGCGCAGCCAGGCCAGCAGCAGCACGGGAAACAGGGCGACCAGCGGCTTGGACAGGGCCACATAGCTGCCCACCAGCGCCATGCTGAGCGCCAGACACAGATAGGCCAGGGAGCGGGAAGGAGAACCGGACATCGGACAGCGGCGAAAGCTTGCAAAAAGCTGCCACTCTACCGCTGCGCGTGCCACAAGCCCGCATTCGCACGCGGCAAAAGCGGGGTGTTCAGCAATAATTGCGGCCGGAGGTGCTGGTAGTGACTATTTCTCTTGCAACGGGTCTGGACTTTGAAGACATGTTCGACCTCGCTCCCGTTTCCTTGTGGATGGAGGACTACAGCGACCTCAAGCAGCTGTTTGACGCCTGGCGTGCGGCCGGGGTGACCGATCTGCTCGCCTTCCTGCGCGAAGATCCGCAGCGCATCCACCGCTGCAGTCAGTCGTACAAGGTGCTGCGCGTCAACCAGTACACCCTGGAGCTGTTCAAGGCCCCCGACCAGGAAACCCTGCAAAGCCGCCTGCACGAAGTGTTCCGGGGCGACATGCTCGAGAGCATCGTGCCCGAGCTGCTGGCCCTGTGGGAAGGGCGCAAGGGCTTCGAGACGCGCTCCGTGAACTACGCCCTGGACGGACGGCGCCTGGACGTGCAGGTGCGCGCCCGCGTGCTGCCCGGCTTCGAGGACAGCTGGAGCCGGGTGCTGGTCTCGCTGGAGGATGTCACCACCGAGGTGCAGAGCACCGAGCAGTTGCTGCGCAGCGAGCACTACGCCCGCGACCTGTTCGAGCACTCGCCAGTGTCGCTGTGGGTCGAGGACTTCAGCCAGGTCAAGCGCCTGATGGACGAGGTGCGCGCGCGCGGCATCCGCGACTTCCGCACCTTTTTGAAGGTGCACCCCGAATTCGTCACGCGCTGCATGCAGGAAATCCGCGTCATCGACGTCAACCAGCAGACGCTGGAAATGTTCGGTGCGCGCCACAAGCCGGAGCTGCTGAACAACCTGGCGCAGATCTTCCGCGGCGAGATGTACGACTCCTTCGCCGAGCAGCTGCAGGACCTGTGGGACGGCAAGCTGGTGCAGCAGCGCGAGGTGGTGAACTACGCCCTATCCGGCGAGATGCTGCACATCCACCTGGAATTCGCCATCATGACCAGCAACGCCCAGCACTGGGACCTGGTGCTGCTGTCGCTGGTGGACATCACGGCGCGCAAGAAGGCCGAGGCCTATCTGGAATACCTGGGCAAGCACGACGTGCTGACCCAGTTGCGCAACCGCGCCTTCTACATGGAAGAGCTGAACCGCCTGGCACGCAAGGGCCCCTGGCCGTTGTCCGTGATCGCCATCGACACGAACGGCCTCAAGGCGGTCAACGACGAACACGGCCACGCCGCAGGCGACGCCATGCTGCGGCGCATCGGCGAAGTGCTGACCAAGGCCGTGGATGCCCCGGCCTGCGCCGCCCGCATCGGCGGCGATGAGTTCATGGTGCTGCTGCCCTCCACCGACGAGCGCGGCGCCGTGGCGATGCAGGAACGCATCCTGTCGCTGCTGGAGCTGAACAACCAGTTCTACCCGGGCCAGCCCATCCACATCGCCATGGGCCATGCCTGCGGCCAGGAGAACGCGTCCCTCGAGACCGTGGTGCACCGCGCCGACCAGGCCATGTACGTCGAAAAGGCGCGCTTCTACCAGGAGCGCGAGCAGGACCGGCGCCTGCACGCGGGCGAGCTGCTCGGCTGAGCGCCCGCCCCACCGCCGTCAGTGCAGCAGGATGCGCATGACGTCGGTGCGGGTGATCAAGCCCACCAGCTGCCCCTGGCGCAGCACCGCCACAAACGGCACGGTGTGCACGGCCAGTGCCTCCAGCAGGTGGGACACGGGGGTGTGGTCCTCGACGCTCAGCGGGGCATCCTGCATCAGGTCCGCGGCGCGGGCCGGGGTGCGCGCCGGCGGCTTCTTGCCCCACAAGCGCCAGGTGCGGCGCTGGCGGCGGTCGCTGGCGTCGCTCTGCTGTTGCTGCCACAGCCAATCGAACAAGGCGCTGCGCGCCACCACGCCCAGCAGGCGGCCGGCGTCATCGACCACCGGCAGGCTCTTGATGGGGTGCTGCTGGAACTGCGTGGCCAGCCGCCCCAGATCGTCGCCCGGCCGGCAGGTCCACAGGGCGGAGGTCATCACCTGCCCGCAGGTTACGCTGCCAAAGCGCCGGGCAATCGCCTGCTCCTCGGCAGCCCGCACCAGCTGCCCCAGCTCCTGGGGGGTCAGGTTGTAGTCCTGGTCGAAGCGCGCCAGCAGGGCCTGCAGGTCGGCATCGGACAGGTCGTCGGCCGGCAGGTGCTGGGCCTTGGCCGCCGCAGCCGGCGCGGCCACCTGCAGCGGATAGTGCTTGCCCCAGGCACGGTGGTAGGCCATGGCCAGCAGCACCAGGACCAGGGTCAGCAAGGCAATCGGCATGAAGGCATAGCTCCAGCCATGGTGCACCCCGTGCTGGGCCTCCAGCACCAGCAGCAGGGCCACGGCCCCCCCGGGCGGGTGCAGGGAGCGCGTGAGCTGCATGCCGGCAATTGCACCGCCCACGGCCACCGCCGGCGCCCAGCCCGCGGGCACCCAGGCCACCACCAGCAGGGCCCACAGGGCCGCCACGGTATTGCCCACCACGCAGGACCAGGGCTGGGACAGTGGCCCGGTGTGCACCGCGAACACCAGCACCGCCGTGGCCCCCAGGGGCGCAAACAGCCCCCAGCCGCCCTGCCAGCCACCCCACTGCGCCAGCTGCACCAAGGCAGCGGCCACCCCCAAACCCAGCGCGGCCCCCAGGCCCACACGCAGCACATCCAGGCCTGCGGCAGGGGCCACGGCCGGTTTCCATCCATTTCCGAATTGCATGGTGTTCCAGACGAAAAACCCCGCCGAAGGGCGGGGAGCAGACCCGTGGCACCACGGGCACTTTCACGGTGGGCATCTGCACCATGCACCAGGACAGTGCACCAACACCCACGTCGCCAGCATGCCACAGGCCGCCGGCAACACCCTCACCAGGGTTTCAGGCCGCCAGGGACTGGGCCGGGCCGAAGAATTCGCAACGCGCCTGCGCGTCCGGCACGCCGGCGCGGTGCAGCACCTGCTTGGCCAGGCGCATGAAGCCGACCGGCCCCAGGTAGTAGGCCTGGACGTCGCGCTCGGCCGGCAGCCAGCGGGTCAGCAGCTCGGCATCGGGCAGGCCCTGGGCCACGTCCACGCCGTCGGCCGGGGCTGCGCCAGCAGCCTGTTCGTAGCCAAAGCGCAGCTGCAGTTGGGGGTGCTGCGCCGCCAGGGCCAGCAGGTCGCCACGGAAGGCCTGCAGCTCGGGGCTGCGCGCACAGTGGATGAAGGTGACGGCACGGCCCATCTTCAGGCCCTGCTGCAGCATGGCCATCAGCGGGGTGATGCCCACGCCGGCGGCCATCAGCACCAGGGGCTTGGCGCTGTCGTCCAGCGTGAAGTGGCCGGCGGGCGGGAAGACGTCCAGGACATCGCCCGCTTGCACCTGGTGGTGCAGGTGGTTGGAGACCACGCCCTGCGCCTCGCGCTTGACGCTGATGCGCAGGCTGCGGCCATCGGCCACCTGCGACAGCGAATAGTTGCGGCGCTGCTCCTTGCCGTCCACCACCACGCGCAGGCCAATGAACTGGCCGGGCTGGTAGGCCAGCACGGCGCCACCGTCTTCGGGCTGCAGGGTGAAGCTGGTGATCTCGGGCGTTTCCGCCTGCTTGGCCGCCACCACGAAGCGGCGCACGCCCTTCCAGCCGCCGGGTGCCTGGGCGTTGGCCTCGTAGGTGGCTTGTTCTGCGCCGATCAGGATGTCGGCCAGCTGGCCATAGGCAGCGGCCCAGGCCTCGATCACTTCGTCCGTGGCGATCTCGGCCCCCAGCACCTCGCGGATGGCGCGCAGCAGGAAGCCGCCGACGATGGGGTAATGCTCGGGCTGCACCTGCAGCGAGACGTGCTTGTGGATGATCTGCGCGGGCAGATCGCCCAGGCCCGACAGGTCGTCAATGTGCTTGGCGTACATCAGCACGCTGCGGGCCAGCGCGCGCGGCTGGGCACCGGTCTGCTGGTGCACGCTGTTGAACAGCGGCTGCACCTCGTCGCTCTCGGACAGCATCAACTGGTAGAAATGGGTGGTCAGCGCCTCGCCCCCGGTTTCCAGCAGGGGCACGGTGGATTTGACAATGGCGCGTTGGCGGTCGGTCAGCATGTGAAACATCTCTCCAGGGCCGATCTGGCTGGCAGGCCCACCATGGGCACCACGTCGATCGGACACACGGGACTGGCTCTGCAAGCCATGTGCCAGTCGCTGTGGCCTGCAGTATCAAGCACTTACCTCTAGCCATGTCTTTTTGACGCGCGTCAATTGCAGTCGATTTGACCGATTACGATGTCGCTATGACTGCATCTGCCACGCTGCTGAATGCCCTGCTGCCCCTGGTGGCCGAGCTGTCCAGCCAGCTCCCTGAATCCGAACGCTACCGCCGCCTGCTGGCCGCGCTGCGCACAGTCCTGCCCGGCGATGCCGCCGCCCTGCTGCGCTGCGAGCGCAGCGAAGATGGCGACGACTGGCTGCGCCCGCTGGCCATCGATGGGCTGAGCCCCGACACCCTGGGCCGGCGCTTTCGCGTGGCTGAGCACCCGCGCTTTGCCGCCCTGCTGGCGGCCGGCCAGGCGCTGCGCTTTACCACCGACACCCCGCTGCCCGACCCCTACGACGGCCTGGTGGCCCACCACACCGGTGCTCCGCTGCCGGTGCACGACTGCATGGGCTGCGTGCTACAGGTGGACGGCCAGGCCTGGGGCCTGCTGACCCTGGATGCGCTGGAGCCCGGGCGCTTTGCCGGTGCCGCGCCGCTGGAGGCGCTGCAGGCCTTCAGCAACCTGGCCGCAGCCACCGTGGCCACGGCCGCACGCCTGCGCCAGCTGGAGCAGAGCGTGCACAACGAACGCCAGCGCGCCGAGCACTTTCGCCGCCACACCCCCGTGACCACGCCGCGCCTGCTGGGCCACAGCGCCGCCATGCGCGCCCTGCAGCGCGACATTGCCACCGTGGCGGCCAGCGACCTGGCGGTGCTGGTCACAGGCGAGACCGGGGTCGGCAAGGAGCTGGTGGCCCAGGCGCTGCACGCCCAGTCCGACCGTGCCGACCAGGCCTTTGTCAGCATCAACTGCGCCGCCCTGCCCGACACCCTGGTGGAAAGCGAGCTGTTCGGCCATGTGCGCGGCGCCTTCACCGGCGCCGTGGGCGACCGCCAGGGCAAGTTCGAGCAGGCCCACCAGGGCACGCTGTTCCTCGATGAAGTGGGCGAGCTGCCCTTGGTCACCCAGGCCAAGCTGCTGCGCGTGCTGCAAAGCGGCCAGATCCAGCGCCTGGGGCTGGACCGCGAACGCACGGTGGACGTGCGCATCATCGCGGCCACCAACCAGGACCTGGCCGCCGCCGTGCGCGCCGGTCGCATGCGTGCCGACTTCTACCACCGCCTCAGCGTCTACCCGCTGCAGGTGCCGCCGCTGCGCGCACGCGAAGGCGATGTGCTGGTGCTGGCCGGCTACTTTCTGGAGCGCACGCGCTCGCAGTTCGGGCTGGACGGCCTGCGGCTGGAAGCCGATGCCCAGGCCGCCCTGCTGGCCCACCGCTGGCCCGGCAATGTGCGCGAGCTGGAGCATGCCGTGCGCCGCGCCGTGCTGCACGCCCTGCGCCGGCCACGCACCCCGGGGCAGTTGCTGGGGATTCTCGCCAGGGATTTCGTGCTGACTCCCAGTTCGATAGCTGACAGCGCAGACGCAGAGCGCGCTGCAGGCCTTTTTGACCCACAAACTCCGGCACCGCCAGCGGCCGGCCTGCGCGAGGCCGTCGCCCAGTACGAGCGCCAGCTGGTGCAGCAGGCCCTGCAGGCCCACGGCCACCGCTGGGCGCCCGCTGCGCCGTGCGCTGCAGGAG
>NZ_JAZHFR010000042.1:0-29128 GCF_036541385.1 Comamonas sp. GCA5
CACGGCGCTCGCCGCGCTCGCGGCGTGGCTGGCGCTCGGCGCGTTCGGGTCTCCGGGGCCTGCAGGCTGGCGTCACCAGGGGCCGCAGCTTGCAGGTTGCGCTGCTCGCTCACCTCGGCATTGCGTGGCTGGCGTTCACGGCCGCGGGGCTCACGCTGGGGGCGGTTGCTGTCGCCCGAACGTTGTTCGCTGCGTTCGCTGCGTTCGCCGCGTTCGTTCCGGTCGTTGCGTGGTTCACCGCGGCGGCCACGTTCGCTGCCACCGGCTTCGTTGCGGGGACCGCGTTCGCTGTTGTCACCGCGTTCGCTGCGCTCGCCACGGCGGTTGCCGCGCTCGCCATTGCGGCCATTGCGCTCACCGTTGCGGCCATTGCGCTCGCCCTGGCGGCCTTCGCGTGGAGTCTCGGCCTTGGCCGGTGCCACAGCTTCCACCGCCGGCTTGGCGCCGAAGCCGAACAGGCTCTTGAGCCAGGCAAAGAAGCCTTGCTCGCGCACTTCGGTGCGTGGCGCAGCCGCTGCGGCGGCTTGGGGGCGCTGGGCACCACCGGTGCGGGGCTTGTCGGCGTTGCGGGCGACAGGCTGGGGGCGCGCTTCGGGCGCGGGCGGCGCATCGGGCAGCACACCCTTGATGACCGGCGTCTGCTTGTTGGTGGGTTCCTGCGAGCGGCGGGTGACCTTGGTCACGTCTTCCGTTTCCTCGGCCAGTTTGTAGCTGGCGTCCAGGTTTTCCAGGCGTGGATCGTCGTGCTTGAGACGCTCCAGCTTGTAGTGCGGCGTCTCCATCGACTTGTTGGGCACCATCAGCACGGAGACGCGCTGCTTGAGCTCGATCTTGGCGATCTCGGTGCGCTTCTCGTTGAGCAGGAAGGAGGCCACTTCCACGGGCACCTGGCAGTGCACGGCGGCCGTGTTGTCCTTCATGGACTCTTCCTGGATGATGCGCAGGATCTGCAGCGCCGAGGACTCGGTGTCGCGGATGTGGCCGGAGCCGCCACAGCGTGGGCAGTTGATGTGGGCGCCTTCGCTCAGCGCGGGCTTGAGGCGCTGACGGCTCATTTCCATCAGGCCGAACTTGCTGATGGTGCCGAACTGCACGCGGGCACGGTCCTGGCGCAGGGCGTCGCGCAGGCGGTTTTCCACTTCGCGACGGTTCTTCGACTCTTCCATGTCGATGAAGTCGATCACGATCAGACCACCCAGGTCGCGCAGGCGCATCTGGCGGGCCACTTCGTCGGCGGCTTCCAGGTTGGTGCGGGTGGCGGTTTCCTCGATGTCACCGCCCTTGATGGCGCGGGCCGAGTTCACGTCCACCGACACCAGGGCTTCGGTGTGGTCGATCACGATGGCGCCGCCGGAGGGCAGCTGCACCACGCGGGAGTAGGCCGACTCGATCTGGTGTTCGATCTGGAAGCGGCTGAACAGCGGGGCGTCGTCGCGGTAGCGCTTCACGCGAGCGGCATGCTCAGGCATGACGTGCGCCATGAACTGCTGCGCCTGTTCGTAGATGTCGTCGGTGTCGATCAGGATGTCACCGATGTCATTGTTGAAGTAGTCGCGGATGGCGCGGATCACCAGGCTGGATTCCTGGTAGATCAGGAAGGCACCCTTGCCGCCCTTGGCTGCGCCGTCGATGGCGGTCCACAGTTGCAGCAGGTAGTTCAGGTCCCACTGCAGCTCGGGGGCGGAGCGACCGATGCCGGCCGTGCGCGCGATGATGGACATGCCCTTGGGGTACTCGAGCTGGTCCATGGCCTCCTTGAGTTCGGCACGCTCTTCGCCCTCGATGCGGCGCGAGACGCCACCGCCACGGGGGTTGTTGGGCATCAGCACCACATAGCGGCCCGCCAGGGAGATGAAGGTGGTCAGGGCCGCGCCCTTGTTGCCACGTTCTTCCTTCTCGACCTGGACGATCAGCTCCTGGCCTTCGCGGATCACATCGTTGATGCGGGCCTGGCTGGGGGCCACGCCTTCGGCGAAGTACTGCTTGGAAATTTCCTTGAAGGGCAGGAAACCGTGGCGGTCTTCGCCGTAATCCACGAAGCAGGCTTCCAGCGAGGGCTCTACGCGGGTGACCACCGCCTTGTAGATGTTGCCCTTGCGTTGTTCGCGACCTTCGATCTCGATCTCGTAGTCCAGCAGCTTCTGGCCATCCACGATGGCCAGGCGGCGTTCTTCAGACTGCGTCGCGTTAATCAGCATCCGTTTCATGATGCATATCCTTTTCGTTGTGTGGCGGCCGGCCAGCAGCAACGCGCTGCGGTACCGACACGCCTTTGACTCTTCATCAAAGACAGGCTCTGTAGGAGCCGAAGATGCCGGGTTGCCGCGCTGAAACGAAAAGAAGGGGGAATCGACCTGGGCCTGATTGCGATGGCGTTGCTTAGGTCAGCAACGGTGGCAAGGGCAGGGGGCAGGGGGCGAGTGACGCTGTGCGCAGGTCCCGCACCGTGCGGTGATGGCCTGTGGCAGCGCGAAGGACAGGGCGTGCGCCTGGCGTGCGGGCACGCAGCACCGGCATCTGCCGCTGCGTCATACCAAGCAACCAAGAAAGAAGTACCCACATACTCGCCGATTTCGAAGACGTGGATGGCTTGGAGCAAGCGGCTCCAAACACCACCATCCACGTGAAGATTCCGTTCAGTGTTTCAATGCGTCAACCAGCCAGATCCCGCCCCGAGACCACCGACAATCGGGTGGATTTTGATGGGCACGGCATCCGTGGCATCGACCTGCCTGCGCCGGGGAAATGGCTGTGTGGACTAAAATCCAGAAAAATCAACCACTTACACTATATAACGCGCAGGTGAAACACATTATAGAGGGCAAACAGCCCCCAGAACCTACCCAGAACCCCGCAGCTTCCGCTGTACGGTTGATTGCGGTGGACGAAGATGGTGCCGGCCAGCGCCTGGATAACTTTCTGATGCGCCACCTGAAAGGCGTGCCCAAGACCCATGTCTACCGCATCATCCGCAGCGGCGAGGTCCGCATCAACAAGGGGCGCTGCCATGCCGATACCCGAGTGAAAGCTGGGGATGTGGTGCGCGTGCCGCCGGTGCGCATTTCCGACAGGGTCCAGGAAAAGGCCGAGCGTCCGGCGCCTGCGCGCGAGTTTCCCATCCTATTTGAAGATGACCACCTGATCGCCCTGGACAAGCCGGCCGGTGTGGCCGTGCATGGCGGCTCCGGCGTGAGCTTCGGCGTGATCGAGCAGTTGCGCCAGGCGCGGCCCCAGGCCAAGTTCCTGGAGCTGGTGCACCGCCTGGACCGCGAGACCTCGGGCATCTTGCTGGTGGCCAAGAAGCGCTCGGCGCTGACCAAGTTGCAGGACCAGTTCCGCGAGCGCGAAACCGGCAAGACCTACCTGGCCCTGGTGCCCGGCGTCTGGCCGGCCAACAAGAAGGTGATCGACACCCCGCTGCACAAATACCTGCTGCCCGACGGGGAGCGCCGTGTGCGCACCACCACGGCCGACGATCCCGATGCCATGCGGGCCCTGACCCTGGTGAAGGTGCGCAGCCAGCATGCGCCGCGCCCGCTGCAGGGGCTGCCGGCGATGAGCCTGCTGGAGGTCACTATCAAGACCGGCCGCACCCACCAGATCCGCGTGCACCTGGCCTCGCAAGGGCATGGAATTGCGGGGGACGACAAGTATGGCGATTTCGACCTGAACAAGCGCCTGCCCAAGCAGGGGCTGAAGCGCATGTTCCTGCATGCCTGGCGACTGCAGTTCAACCACCCGGCCACGGACGAGCGCATCGAGCTGCGAGCCGAACTGCCGCCGGAGCTGGCGGACTTTGTGGCCTGAATGGCCTGCAACCTGGAACTGTATTGCGATGTCTGCTCGTAAATTTGATTTGATTGCCTTCGATTGGGACGGCACCCTGTTCGACTCCACTGCGGCGATCACCCGCAGCATCCAGCTGGCGGTGGCCGATGTCGGCGGCACGGTGCCGTCGGACGCCCAGGCCTCGTACGTGATCGGCATGGCGCTGCTGCCGGCCTTGGCCCATGCCGCGCCCGACGTGCCCCAGGAGAAGTACAACGACCTGGCCAACCGCTACCGCTACCACTATCTGAAGCAGCAGGAGCTGATCACCCTGTTTGCCGGCGTGCTGCCCATGCTGGAAGCGTTGCGCGAGCGCGGGCACTGGCTGGCCGTGGCCACGGGCAAAAGCCGCCGCGGGCTGAACGAGGCGCTGCAGCATGCTGACCTGCGCGGCATGTTCGACAGCTCGCGCACGGCCGATGAGACCGCCGGCAAACCCCACCCGCTGATGCTGCAGGAGTTGATGGCCGAACTGGACGTGCCGCCCGAGCGCCTGCTGATGATTGGCGACACCACGCACGACCTGCAGATGGCGCGCAACGCCGGTTGCGCCAGCGTGGCGGTGGCCTATGGCGCGCACGACCCCCGGGACCTGCAGGCCTGCCAGCCCCTGCACGTGGCGGCGGATGTCGCAGACTTGCACCAGTGGCTGCGCAGCAATGCCTGAGCGGCGCACTTTGCCCCCGCTGCCCGCAGCCGCGCTGGCATACTTCCGTTCTGGCCTGATTTTGAGAATAGAGCACCCATGAGCACTCCATCCACCCCCGATCGCGAGGGGTTTCCATCGTCTGAACCGCAGCCGGGGCAGGATCTGTGGGCGCGTGCCGCATCGGGTGCCCCGCAGGCGGCGGCGCCTGCCGCTCCGGGCTGGGAGCGGGATGTGCTGGAGCGCCTGGTGTTCGCCACGGTGCGCGAGCAGCGCGCCGCGCGGCGCTGGCGCATCTTCTGGCGCTTTGCCTGGCTGGGCGCCTTTCTGGCCACGTTCTGGTGGCTGGGGCGTGACAGCGCCACGGCGGCGATGAGCGGGCCGCACACGGCGGTGGTCGAGATCAAGGGCGCCATCGCCAGCGATGCGAATGCGAATGCGGAATTCATCATCGCCGCCATGCGCAGCGCGCTGGAAGACCAGGGCTCGCGCGCCCTGGTGCTGATGATCGATTCGCCCGGCGGCAGCCCCGTGCAGGCCGGCATGATCAACGACGAAATCCGCCGCCTGAAGGCCCAGCACCAAAAACCGATCTATGCGGTGGTGGGGGAAACCTGCGCCTCGGCGGCCTATTACATCGCCGCGGCGGCCGATGAAATTTTTGTCGATAAGGCCAGCATCGTCGGCAGCATCGGCGTGCTGATGGATGGCTTTGGCTTCACCGGCGCCATGGATAAGCTGGGCGTGGAGCGCCGCCTGCTGACCGCCGGCAGCAACAAGGGCATGCTGGACCCCTTCAGCCCGCTGGAGCCAGGGCAGCGCGCCCACGCGCAGACCATGCTGAACCAGATTCACCAGCAGTTCATCGACGTGGTGCGCCAGGGGCGCGGCGAGCGCCTGAAGGAAACCGATGACACCTTCAGTGGCCTGTTCTGGACGGGCCAGGAAGCGATTGAGCAGGGCCTGGCCGACAAGTACGGCACCCTGGACAGCGTGGCCCGCGACGTGGTGCAGGCCGAACAGGTGATCGACTACACGCGCAGCGAGAACATTGCCGAGCGCTTTGCCAAACGCTTTGGCGCTGCCGTGGGCGGCGGTGCGGTGGATGCGCTGCACGGCATGATGCCCGCCATCCGCTGATCGTCAGCCCGCCGCTGCTGCGGCGGCAGGGTCTGCATAAAAAAGAGCGCCTTGCGCTGGTCTGCTGCGGTTTTCAGATGGTTTTGCGTCTGAAAGCCTTGCAAACCAAGCGCAAGGCGCTCTGGTTTTGGTGGTTACCTATTGGCCGATGACAAACACCACCGGGGTGCGGTTGTCGGGTTCCGTACCCAGTTTCTTCCAGTCCTTCACGCTGCGGCTGGCAATGCGCGCGCTCTCCAGCGTCAGTCCGCTGGCCAGGGCCAGGCGGGTGCCGGGTTGCAGGCTGCCCAGCAGCGCCTGCCACAGGGCCGGGTTGCGGTAGGGCGTTTCGATGAACAGCTGGGCCTGGTTGTGGCGTTGGGCCAGCTGCTCCAGTTCCTTGATGCGCTGCACGCGCTGGGCGGCGTCCTGGGGCAGGTAGCCGACGAAGGCGAAGTTCTGGCCGTTCAGGCCGCTGGCCGCCAGGGTCATCAGCAGCGACACGGGGCCCACCAGTGGCACCACCGGGATGCCGGCATCGTGTGCCGCGCGCACGATGGAGCTGCCAGGGTCGGCCACGGCGGGCATGCCGGCTTCGCTGACCAGGCCCATGTCGTGGCCCGCCAGGGCGGGCGCCAGCAGGGCCTTGGCATCAAACACCGCGCCACCTTGGCCGCCGTGGTCGCCTTTTTTATGGGCTTCGCGCGGCAGCTCCTGCAGCTGCATCTGCTGCAGCGGCACGGCCAGGGGGTGGTGTTCGCCCACGCGCTTGAGGTAGGCGCGGGTGCTCTTGGCGTTCTCACACACCCAGTGCTGCAGGCGCGCGGCGGTGCGCAGCGTCAGCTCCGGCAGCACATCGGTGATGGGGGATTGCGTGGCGCAGCCGAAGTCCAGCGGCGCGGGGACCAGGTACAGCGTGCCCGGCGTGCTCATGGCAGGGCAATCCCGGCGGCGCGCACCATGCGGCAGGTGCGGATCATGGGCAGCCCGATCAGGGCGGTGGGGTCGTCGCTGTGGATGGCATCCAGCAGGCTGATGCCCAGGCCTTCGCTCTTGGCACTGCCGGCGCAGTCGTAGGGCTGCTCGGCACGCAGGTAGCGCTCGATCGCGTCGTCGCTCAGGTCGCTGCGGAACACGGTCCGGATGACGGCGACATCGCTTTGTGCAAATCCGGTGGCTTGGCACACCACGGCCACGGCCGTGTGGAACATCACCGTCTGGCCGCGCATGGCGCGCAGCATCTCGACCGCGCGCTCGTGCGTGCCGGGTTTGCCCATGGGCTGGCCGTTCAGGTCCGAGACCTGGTCGGAGCCGATCACGATGGCTTCGGGGTGCATGGCGGCCACGGCATGGGCCTTGGCCAGGGCCAGGCGCAGGGCCAGCGCGCCGGGGGCTTCGCCGGGCAGCGGGGTTTCGTCGACTTCGGGCGAAACGGTGGTGAAGGGCAGGTTCAGGCGCTCCACCAGTTCGCGGCGGTAGCGGGAGGTGGACCCCAGGATCAAGGGGCGCTGTGGGGTGTGGGATTCAGACATGCTGGGATTCTCTTACACTGCCGCCATGAGCAAGGACTTTTCTCCGGATCACCTTGATGTGGCCGCGTTTGCCAAGGCTGGCGCGCTGCTGGAAGGTCAGGATCCGCTATCGATGTATGAGCGTCTGCAGCAGGAGGCGCAAGCCCCGGTGCAGGATGCAGCGGTCGTCACCTGGAGTGCCGAAGGCGAGCATGTGGCCGAAATGGGTGGCGCCGGCCACATCTGGCTGCACCTGCAGGCCGACTGCAGCGTGCCCATGGTCTGCCAGCGCTGCCTGGAAGTGGCCGAGATTGCGCTGCATGCCGAGCGCTCCTTCCGCTTTGTGAAGGACGAGGCCACGGCCGAAGTCCTGGACGATGAGGCGGAAGAGGACCTGCTGGCCCTCAGCAAGGACTTCAACTTGCGCGAGCTGATCGAGGATGAGCTGCTGATGGAGCTGCCCCTGGTGCCCATGCATGAGGTGTGCCCGGCCGTGGTGCCCATGGCCTCCAGCGATGAAGACTTCGAGCAGGCCGTCACGGAAAAGACCAATCCGTTTGCAGTGTTGGCCGGGCTGCGCAAGAATGGCGGCCAAGACTGACGTTTTTTGGTGATCAGTTGCAAGCCGCCGCAAGGCGGTTTCCTGTTGGTGCGCTGTGGGTAACCCAGCGACCAAGCTGTGGAAGACACGTGGTGTGAACCGGTGCGTACCGAGGTCATCCTGCCAAGTTGCGGGGTGGTTCGCTTTGTTCCAAGGGTTTGAGCTATAATCGGGGGCTTCGCGCGAAACCCCCTCGTGTCTTTAATGGGCTGATCGCGTTTTTCACCAACCCTTTCAAGACCAGGAGCCATCATGGCTGTTCAGCAAAACAAAAAGTCCCCTTCCAAGCGCGGCATGCACCGTTCGCACAACGCTCTGAATGTGCCCGGCATCGCTGTGGAAACCACCACCGGTGAAGTGCACCTGCGTCACCACATCAGCCCCAACGGCGTGTACCGTGGCCGTCAAGTGCTGAAGAACAAGTCCGAAGTCTAATTTGCCTCGGCTGACCCAAGGCCCGCAGCTACTTTTGTTGTAGCTCGGGCTTTTGTGCTTTTTAATGCCGCTTATTTATTAGTCACTGGTTGCCGGTCTCGTGCAGACGGGTAATGCTATTCATGATCACACTGGCAGTCGATTGCATGGGGGGCGACCATGGCCCCAGCGTCACGTTTCCCGCGTGCCGCCAATTTCTCTCCACCCACCCGGATGTACGCTTGCTGCTGGTCGGCCTGCCGCAAGCGTTTGCGGGGTGGCAGGCGCATGAGCGCGCCGAGATCCTGCATGCCTCGGAAGTTGTGACCATGGACGAAGCCGTCGAGGTGGCCTTACGTCGCAAAAAAGATTCCTCCATGCGTGTGGCCATCCAGCAGGTCAAGGACGGCAAGGCCCATGCGGCGGTGTCCGCCGGCAACACCGGCGCCTTGATGGCCGTGTCGCGCTACCTGCTCAAGACCATGGACGGTATTGACCGCCCGGCGATTGCCACGCAACTGCCCAACGACCAGGGTGGCGCCACCACGGTGTTGGACCTGGGGGCCAACGTGGATTGCCAGCCCGAGCACCTGTTGCAGTTTGCCGTCATGGGCTCGGCGCTGGTGACGGCGCTGGATGCTGGCCATGCCGAGCCTTCGGTGGGTTTGCTGAACATTGGCGAGGAAGCCATCAAGGGCAACGAAGTCATCAAGCGCACGGGCGAACTGCTGCGCGCGGCGGGTGATGCCAAGGCCATCCAGTTCATCGGCAACGTGGAAGGTAATGACATCTTCAAGGGCAGTGTGGACATCGTCGTGTGTGACGGTTTTGTCGGCAACGTGGCGTTGAAGGCCTCCGAAGGCGTGGCAGCCATGATCGTAGGTGGCTTGAAGGCCGAATTCAAGCGCAATATCTTGACGAAACTTGCGGCCATCGTGGCGTATCCGGTGCTAAAAGCGCTGATGAAGCGCATGGATCACCGCCGTTACAACGGCGCCGCATTGCTGGGCCTGCGCGGCCTGGTGTTCAAGAGCCATGGCTCCGCAGACAAGTCGGCTTACGAGCATGCGCTCAACCGCGCTTATGATGCAGCCCGCAACAACCTTCTAGACCGTGTGCAAGGTCGGATTGCCCAGGCGGCCACGCTGTTGGCAGCGTCGGGCACCCCTTCCGCGCCTGCTGCTGCGGCAGATTGAGACGAGATGACACGTTACGCACGCATTACCGGCACGGGCAGCTATCTGCCTCCGCGCCGTCTGACCAACCACGATTTGGCGGCCGAGCTGGCTGAACGTGGGATCGAGACTTCGCACGAATGGATCGTGGAGCGCACCGGCATCGAGGCGCGCCACTTTGCCGATGCCGCCACCAGCAGCAGCGATCTGGCACTGGAGGCTTCGCGCAAGGCGCTGGAGGCCGCAGGCCTGACACCGCAGGACATCGACCTCATCATCGTCGCGACCTCGACGCCCGACATGGTGTTCC
This sequence comes from Comamonas sp. GCA5, assembly GCF_036541385.1. Lineage (NCBI taxonomy): Bacteria > Pseudomonadati > Pseudomonadota > Betaproteobacteria > Burkholderiales > Comamonadaceae > Comamonas > Comamonas sp. GCA5. Next base: position 9,605 of record NZ_JAZHFR010000042.1, read on the forward strand.
CTTCCACCGCCTGCATCTTGCAGAACAAGCTGGGCGCCAACGGCTGCGCAGCCTTTGACGTGCAGGCCGTGTGCAGCGGTTTTGTCTATGCCTTGACCGTGGCCGACGCCATGATCCGCTCCGGCGGGGCCCGCCGTGCGCTGGTGGTCGGGGCTGAGGTGTTCAGCCGCATCCTGGATTTCAGCGACCGCACCACCTGCGTGCTGTTCGGTGACGGCGCCGGTGCCGTGGTGCTGGAGGCTTCCGACGCGCCAGGCATCCTGGCCAGCGACCTGCACGCCGATGGCAGCCACGTCGGCATCCTGTGCGTGCCCGGCAATGTGTCGGGAGGGCAGGTGCTGGGCTCGCCCCTGCTGACCATGGATGGTCAGGCGGTGTTCAAGCTGGCCGTGGGCGTGCTGGAAAAAGCGGCGCGTGCCACGCTGGAAAAGGCAGGCAAGACCGATGCCGACATCGATTGGCTGATTCCCCACCAGGCCAACATCCGCATCATGCAGAGCACGGCCCGCAAGCTCAAGTTGCCGATGGACAAGGTGATCGTCACCGTGGACCAGCATGGCAATACCTCGGCGGCCTCGATCCCGCTGGCGCTGGACCATGGCGTGCGCAACGGCCAAGTCCAGCCCGGCCAGACCGTGCTGCTGGAAGGTGTGGGCGGGGGCTTCACCTGGGGTGCGGTGCTTTTGAATATGTAGCTGTAAGCGCTTGCTGTGCAAGCGTTTAAGCCTGTTTTTACGAAGAATGAGAGACCGCAATATGAGCAAATTTGCATTTGTCTTTCCCGGCCAGGGCTCGCAATCGGTGGGCATGCTGGATGCCTGGGGCGATCACCCGGTGGTGGCCCAGACCCTGCAGGAAGCCTCGGACGCCCTGGGTGAAGACATCGGTGCGCTGATCAAGAACGGCCCCAAGGAAGACCTGGCGTTGACCACCAACACCCAGCCCGTGATGCTGGTGGCTGGCGTCGCCGCATGGCGCGTGTGGCAGGCCGAAGGCGGGGCGACCCCTGCTGCGGTGGCCGGCCATTCGCTGGGCGAGTATTCCGCCCTGGTGGCCTCCGGCGTGCTGACGCTGGCCCAGGCAGCGCCGCTGGTGCGCCTGCGTGCTGCTGCCATGCAGGAAGCTGTGCCCGTGGGCACGGGGGCCATGGCCGCCGTACTGGGCCTGCCGGCCGACAAGGTCCGCGAAGTCTGCGCTGCCGTGACGGCGCAGCTGGGTGGTGCTGAAGTGGTGGAAGCCGTGAACTTCAACGACCCCGGCCAGACCGTGATCGCTGGCTCCAAGGCCGCGGTCGAGGCGGCCAGCGCGGCCGTCAAGGAAGCGGGCGCCAAGCGTGCCCTGCCGCTGCCGGTGTCGGCCCCTTTCCACTCCAGCCTGATGAAGCCTGCGGCCGAAAAGCTGAAGCTGGCGCTGGAGGCGCTGGAGCTGGGTGTGCCCCAGATCCCCGTGGTCAACAACATCGATGTGGTGGTGCAGACCGAAGCGGCTGCTATCCGCGATGCGCTGTACCGTCAAGCCTTTGGCCCCGTGCGTTGGGTGGAATGCGTGCAGGCCATGAAAGCCCGTGGCATCTCGCATTTGGTAGAGTGCGGCCCTGGCAAGGTGTTGGCTGGCATGACCAAGCGCATCGATGCGGACCTGGTGGGCGTGGCCCTGTATGACCCGGCCACCCTGGCTGAAGTGAAAGAATTGCTCGCATGACCGAACAAAAGAAACAAGTGGCGCTGGTGACCGGTGCCTCGCGTGGCATTGGCGCCGCGATTGCGCTGGAGCTGGCCGAGCGCGGCTACACCGTGATCGGCACAGCCACGACCGACGCTGGCGCGGCCCGCATCGGCGAAACCCTGGCTGCCAAGGGCGGCCGCGGCGTGAACCTGAACGTGAACGATGCCGCCGGCGTGGACGCCCTGCTGGACGACATCCTCAAGACCGACGGCGGCCTGCATGTGCTGGTGAACAATGCTGGCATCACCCGCGACACCCTGGCCATGCGCATGAAGGACGACGACTGGTCCGCCGTCATCGACACCAACCTGCAAGCGGTTTTCCGACTCAGCCGTGCGGCTATTCGCCCGATGATGAAACAGCGCTTTGGGCGCATCATCAGCGTGACCAGCGTGGTCGGCGCGATGGGTAATGCCGGGCAGGCCAACTACGCGGCTGCCAAGGCCGGCGTGGCCGGCATGGGCCGTGCGCTGGCGCGCGAGCTGGGCAGCCGCGGTATCACCGTGAACTGCGTGGCGCCTGGCTTCATTGCTACAGATATGACATCGGTTCTGCCAGAAGAGCAGAAGAAGGCGCTGACTTCTCAGATCCCCATGGGGGATCTGGGCAAGCCCTCCGACATTGCACATGCCGTGGCCTTTTTGGCCTCCGAAGGCGCGGGTTACATCACCGGCCACGAATTGCATGTCAATGGCGGTATGTACATGTAAATTAACGAAAGTTAAGCCGTTTCCTCGCGACGGCAGGCCGAACAGAGGCAAGTTCCTCGAAGCGGCTAGAATCGCGGGTTCATTCACAACCCCCTGAGGGAAACCATGAGCGATATCGAAGCACGTGTCAAAAAAATCATTGCTGAACAACTCGGCGTTGAAGAGTCCCAAGTGACCAACGAAAAGGCCTTCGTGGCCGACCTGGGCGCTGACTCCCTGGACACGGTCGAACTGGTGATGGCCCTGGAAGATGAATTCGGCATCGAAATCCCCGATGAAGATGCTGAAAAGATCACGACGGTGCAAAACGCCATCGACTACGCCAACACCCACCACAAGGCCTGATAGGTCTTTACGCACCGAGCGATAAGAATAAGGTTTGAACGCATGAGCCGTCGTCGCGTTGTCGTGACCGGCCTGGGATGTATCAGCCCCGTGGGTAACACGGTGGCCGATGCCTGGGCCAATCTTTTGGCCGGCAAGTCCGGCATTGACCGCATCACCAAGTTTGATGCCTCGAACTTCTCCTGCCAGATTGCAGGCGAGGTCAAGGGATTCAACGTGGAGGAGTACATGAGCGCCAAGGATGCGCGCACCATGGACACCTTCATTCACTTTGGCATTGCGGCAGCGGAGCAAGCGGTCAGGGATGCAGGTCTGCCCACGGGCGAGGCCTTGTCCGATGATCTTTCTACCCGCATCGGTTGCGTGATCGGGTCCGGTATCGGGGGCTTGCCCCTGATCGAGAACACCCAGATCGAACTGTCCAATCGCGGTCCCCGCCGCATCACCCCATTTTTCGTGCCCGCCTCCATCATCAACATGGTGGCCGGTCACGTATCCATGCGCTTCGGCTTCAAGGGGCCGAACCTGTCGGTGGTGACAGCCTGTACCACGGGCCTGCACTGCATCGGCGAAGCCGGGCGCATGATTGAATACGGCGACGCCGACATCGTCGTCGCCGGTGGCGCTGAGTCGACTGTGTCCCCCCTGGGCATCGGTGGCTTCGCGTCCATGCGCGCCCTTTCCACACGCAACGACGATCCCCAGGCTGCCTCGCGCCCCTGGGACCGTGATCGCGATGGCTTCGTGCTGGGCGAAGGCGCAGGTGTGCTGGTGCTGGAAGAGTACGAGCACGCCAAGGCACGTGGTGCCAAGATCTACGCTGAACTGGGTGGCTACGGCATGAGTGCCGATGCCGGCCACATGACGGCGCCCAACATGGACGGCCCCCGCCGCGCCATGATCAATGCCATGCGCAATGCCGGTGTGAACCCGGACCAGATCAACTATCTGAACGCGCACGGTACCTCGACCCCCTTGGGTGACAAGAACGAGAGCAACGCCATCAAGGCTGCGCTGGGCGATGCCGCTTACAAGACCGTGGTCAGCTCCACCAAGTCCATGACCGGCCACCTGCTGGGTGGTGCCGGTGGCGTGGAAAGCGTGTTCACGGTCATGGCCATCCATGACCAGAAGATCCCGCCGACCATCAACCTGCTGAACCAGGACCCCGACTGTGATCTGGACTACTGCGCGAATGTGGCGCGGGACGCCAAGATCGATGTCGCGCTGAAGAACAACTTCGGTTTCGGCGGCACCAACGGTTCGCTGATCTTCAAGCGCATCTGAACCCCGACGGCACAAGGGCGCGCATGCCTTCTGTGACCCTCCTGCAACCCGCTGCTTGGCTGCCAAGCCGCGGGTTTTTTCTTGGCTAGTGAGTCGGCCATGCCAGAACGCCACAGCCCCGCGGTGACCTACCCCTTGCGCCCTGCGCCGCTGTTGCGCAACGGCCTGTGGGCGGTGCTGATCCTGGAGGCCGTGCTTCTGGTCCTGTGGGCTGTCGAGGGTGCAGGCCATGGCCGCTGGCAATGGCTGCGCGTGATGGGGGCGGTGGCCATCTGGGGAGGCTGTGCCGCTTGGGGCTGGCAGGCCTGGCGTGCGATGCCGGTGGGGGTGCTGCAGTGGGATGGCCGTGTCTGGACCTGGCAGGGCCTTGGGACGTCGGCCGTGCTGGTTGGGAGCGTGCAGGTGGTGCTGGACGGGCAGTCGCTGCTGTTGCTGCGCTGGCCCGGCAGCGCACAGCGGGGCCAGCGCTTTTGGCTGCAGCGGGATTGGGCGCCGCATGCCTGGGACGATGTGCGGCGTGCGGTATATTCACCAGCCCATCCTCCGTAAGATGTGCCGACGCTCCCAGCCCGGGAGGGCGCCGGATGCAGCACTGCGGTCAGGCGTTCTCGCGAGACTTCGCATTCATGACATCTGCCTCTGCGCCTTCTTCTTCCTCTGACAGCGATCTGCAACTGGTCGAGCGCACCGTCGCCGGCGATCAGCGCGCCTATGAGCTGTTGGTGATCAAGTACCAGCGGCGCATCGAGCGCCTGATTGCGCGCATGGTGCGCGACCCGGATCTGGTGCAGGACATCGCGCAGGAAACCTTTTTGCGGGCCTACCGCGCCTTGCACCAGTTTCGCGGCGAAGCGCAGTTCTACACCTGGCTGTACCGGATTGCCGTCAACACGGCCAAGAAGGCCCTGGTGGACATGCGGCGCGACCCGGTGGTGCTGGAGAGTGCGTTACACATTTCCGACGACGAGGATGAAACTTTCCGCCCTCGCCATGAACCAACCACCGACGAGACGCCTGAGACCGTCTTGGCTGCGCAAGAGATTGCCGCCGCGGTGAATGCGGCCATGGAAGCGCTGCCTGAAGATTTGCGCCAAGCTGTAACGCTGCGCGAAATCGAGGGCCTGAGCTACGAAGAGATTGCGGCTGCCATGAACTGTCCCATCGGCACGGTGCGTTCGCGCATCTTCCGGGCCCGCGAGGCCATCTCGGCACGTGTCAAGCCCTTGCTGGAGCGGCAGGGGGGCAAACGGTGGTGATGGAAGCGACATCGGTCAAAAGCCAGTGAGCAGGTGAACCCATGATGGAACAAGAGATGAACAAGGAATTGCTGTCCGCCCTGGTGGACGGCGAGCTCCAAGGCGATGAGCTGGAGCAGGCCTTGGCGTGTGCGGAAAGTGCCGACGGCTGCGCAAGCTGGGAGCTGTACCTCCTGGTCGGCGATGTGCTGCGCTCGCCCGACCTGGCGCACCACAGCCAGCACGACCTGCTGTCCGGCTTGCGCCAGCAGCTGGCGGCCGAGCCGGCGCTGCGCCTGCAGCCCGCGCAGCTGGAGCAGGTCACAGCCGGCCTGGCGCAGCAGACCCCGGTAGTGGCCCTGCGCGACCCGGCGGCCAACACCTCGGTCTTCCGCTGGAAGGTGGCCGCCAGTTTTGCCACCGTCGCCGCCGTGGCAGCGCTGGGCTGGAACCTGGTGAGCACCACCCCGGCCGGCGGCCAGGGGGCCCAGCTGGCCAGCAATGGCTTGGGCGCTGCGCCCGTGGTGGTGGCCACCGAGAACGGCGAAGTGCTGCGTGACCCGCGCCTGGACGCCCTGATGGCCAGCCACCAGCAGTACCGCGCCGCCCTGCAGGCGCCCGCCGATTTCCTGCGCAACGCCAGCTTTGCGGCGCGCAGCACGCAGGCCGCTAACCAGTGACCGTTGGTCAATTCGAGCGTCTGGCTGACAAAAAAAAGTGAGCTGGCTGCGCTTGAATATCAAGCGTTTCAACGGTAAAACACTATGAACTCAAGAAAGAGCGCACGCAAGGCGCTCTTTTTTTTGCTATACACCTTGCCTTGCAGGCACCACTGCCACGTGCAAAAACCGCAGGATGCGGGAACCAAATCGCGTGGCGGTTTTCTGAGGATGTAACTGCGCGCTGCGCAGGCTGTGATTTTGGAAAGGATGACCACAATGCCTTCTATGCAACCCAAGCCCATCCATGCCGTGGTGCTGTCCCTGGCGATTGCTGCGGGTGCCGCCACCGGTGCGTGGTGGGGCGCTTCGGACCACCAGCTGATCGCGCCGGCCCACGCGCAGACCGCGCCGGCCACGGCGCCGCTGGTGACGGGCCTGCCCGACTTCACGCAACTGGTCGACGCCGTCGGCCCCGCCGTGGTCAATATCCGCACCACGGAAAAATCTCCACCCAGCCCTCGATGAGCGGCATGGACGAGGACATGCTCGAGTTCTTCCGCCGCTTCGGCCTGCCTGTGCCGAACGTGCCCCGCCAGGGCACGCCCGGGGGCAATGCCGACGAGGGCGAGGAGCGCCCCAGCGGTGTGGGCTCCGGCTTCATCCTCAGCCCTGACGGCTACGTGATGACGAATGCCCACGTGGTCGAAGGCGCCAGCGAGGTGATCGTGACGCTGACCGACAAGCGCGAGTTCAAGGCCAAGATCATCGGCTCGGACAAGCGCACCGACGTGGCCGTGGTCAAGATCGACGCCAAGGGCCTGCCCGCGGTGAAGATCGGCGACGTCGGCCGCCTGAAGGTCGGCGAATGGGTGATGGCCATCGGCTCGCCCTTCGGCCTGGAGAACTCGGTGACGGCCGGCATCGTCTCGGCCAAGCAGCGTGACACAGGCGACTACCTGCCCTTCATCCAGACCGACGTGGCCATCAACCCCGGCAACTCGGGCGGTCCCCTGCTGAACATGCGCGGCGAGGTGGTGGGCATCAACAGTCAGATCTACTCGCGCTCCGGCGGCTTCATGGGCATTTCGTTCGCCATCCCGATCGATGAGGCGGTGCGGGTCAGCGATCAGCTGCGCGCCACCGGCAAGGTCACACGCGGGCGCATCGGCGTGCAGATCGGCCAGGTGACCAAGGATGTGGCCGAGTCGATCGGCCTGGGCACGGCGCGCGGCGCCCTGGTGTCGGCGGTGGAGCCGGATTCGCCCGCGGCCAAGGCTGGCATCGAGGCCGGTGACATCATCGTGAAATACGATGGCAAGTCCATCGACAAGGTCGCCGACCTGCCACGCCTGGTGGGCAACACCAAGCCTGGCACCAAGAGCAGCATCAGCGTGTTCCGCCGCGGGCAGATGCGCGATCTGACCATCACCGTGGCAGAGGTCGAGCCCGACGAGGCCCAGGTGGCGCGTGCCGAAGGCAAGTCCTCCCCGGGGGCCACGGCCACGGCCAAGCAGATTGGCCTGGTGGTGGCCGACCTGACCGAGGCGCAGAAGAAGTCGCTGGCCATCAAGGGCGGGGTGCGTATCGTCTCGGCCGCAGATGCAGCCGCCCGTGCAGGCCTGCGCGAGGGCGATGTGGTGCTGGCGATCGCCAACAGCGAAGTGAGCAACGTCAAGGCCTTCGAAGCCGTGCTGGCCAAGGTGGACAAGAGTAAACCCCTGAGCCTGCTGGTGCGCCGTGGCGAGTGGACCCAGTACGTCCTTATTCGTCCCAACGGCAAGTAAAGCGCTGCCCTGTCGGTCCTGTACAGGGGAGGCTATTCCTTGTGTAGGACTGACCTACTGAGGGCCTCCCGGGTTTTACCCGGGGCCTTGGGTAGAATGCCCGAGTAATGAGCGCGGCTACAGGCCATGCACGAGCGAGCACTTGCTGTGAACGGAAAGCAGACAATGGTTCGGTTCCCCGCCTGTGAGTGATCAACGGAGCTGTGGATAAATTGTAGATAAGTGGTTTTGAGGCATTCAGCTATGCCCCAGCCATCGGAAATGGATGCTTGGATTTTGGGCAGTTTTGCCTACAATCGGCCATCCAACCAATCGCAGTTGCCAGAGATTGTTGGTTCAGGGCGCGTCGCTTGAAGACGCGCCCTTTTTTCTTGCCAAGAGCCCGCTTTCCCCTTTATTTACAGACGCTTATCGTTGATGAAGCACATCCGAAATTTTTCCATCATTGCGCATATTGACCACGGCAAATCGACGCTGGCCGACCGCTTGATCCAACGCTGTGGTGGCTTGGCCGAGCGTGAGATGGAGGCGCAGGTGCTGGACTCGATGGACATCGAGAAAGAGCGTGGCATCACCATCAAGGCACAGACTGCGGCGCTGCAGTACAAGGCCAAGGACGGCAACGTCTACAACCTGAACCTGATCGACACGCCCGGTCACGTGGACTTCTCGTACGAAGTCTCGCGCTCGCTGTCGGCCTGTGAAGGTGCGTTGCTGGTGGTCGATGCCTCGCAGGGCGTGGAAGCCCAGACCGTGGCCAACTGCTACACCGCGCTGGACCTGGGGGTCGAGGTGTTCGCCGTGCTGAACAAGATGGACCTGCCCCAGGCCGATCCGGACAACGCCAAGGCCGAGATCGAGGACGTGATCGGCATTGACGCCAGCGACGCCATCCCTTGCTCGGCCAAGACCGGCATGGGCATCGACGAGATCCTGGAAGCCATCGTGGCCAAGGTGCCGGCGCCCAAGGGCGATCCCGACGCGCCGCTGCGCGCCATGATCGTGGACAGCTGGTTCGACCCCTATGTGGGCGTCGTGATGCTGGTGCGCGTGGTGGACGGTCAGCTCAAGAAGGGCGAGCGCTTCAAGATGATGGCCACGGGCGCGGCCTATGAAGCCAACAACGTGGGCGTGTTCACGCCGGCCAACTCGCCGCGCGATGCGCTGAAGGCGGGCGAGGTGGGCTACATCATCGCCGGCATCAAGGAATTGAAGGCCGCCAAGGTGGGCGACACCATCACCCTGGAAAAGAAGCTGCCGAACAACCTGGGCCCGGCCGAGAAGGCGCTGCCCGGCTTCAAGGAAGTCAAGCCCCAGGTATTCGCCGGCCTGTACCCCACGGAAGCCTCGGAATACGACCAGCTGCGCGATGCGCTGGAAAAGCTGCAGCTCAACGATGCGGCGCTGCAGTTCGAGCCCGAAGTCTCGCAGGCGCTGGGCTTTGGCTTCCGCTGCGGCTTCCTGGGCCTGCTGCACATGGAAATCGTGCAGGAGCGCCTGGAGCGCGAGTTCGACCAGGACCTGATCACCACCGCGCCCAGCGTGGTCTACCAGGTGCTCAAGGGCGATGGCGAACTGATCGACGTGGAAAACCCCTCCAAGATGCCCGACGCCGGCCGCATCGAGGAAGTGCGCGAGCCCATCGTCACCGTGCACCTGTACATGCCCCAGGAATACGTCGGCCCGGTGATGACCCTGGCCAACCAGAAGCGTGGCGTGCAGATGAACATGGCCTACCACGGCCGCCAGGTCATGCTGACCTATGAAATGCCGCTGGGCGAGATCGTGCTGGACTTCTTCGACAAGCTCAAGAGCGTGTCGCGCGGCTACGCCTCCATGGACTACGAGTTCAAGGAATACCGTGCCTCGGACGTGGTCAAGGTCGACATTCTGCTCAACGGCGAGAAGGTGGACGCGCTGTCCATCATCGTGCACCGCAGCCAGTCGCAGTACCGTGGCCGTGCCGTGGTGGCCAAGATGCGCGAGATCATCAGCCGCCAGATGTTCGACGTGGCCATCCAGGCCGCCATCGGCGCCAACATCATTGCGCGCGAGACCGTCAAGGCTCTGCGCAAGAACGTGCTGGCCAAGTGCTATGGCGGTGACATCACCCGCAAGCGCAAGCTGCTGGAAAAGCAGAAGGCGGGCAAGAAGCGCATGAAGCAGATCGGCGCGGTGGAAGTGCCCCAGGAAGCCTTCCTGGCGATCCTGCAGGTCGAAGACTAACAAGGAAACCCATGCAAGCCATGCAGTGGATCACCGCGGTCATCCTGGCCGCTTTTGTCGGCTACATCGGTGCCTGGTACACCGGTGCCATCGAAGGCAACTTCGCCTTGCTGATGTTCCTGGCCACCTTCATCACCGGCCTGTACTGGCTGGCCGAGCGCTTTTACTTCTGGCCCCAGCGCAAGAAGGAGGCCGAGCGCCTGAACGCCGAGGCCGCCGCACGCCGTGCCGAGCTGGAGCGCCAGGGCCTGCGCCATGACATGGTCGACACCACGGAGGGCGAGACCCGCATCCTCAAGCAGCCCTGGTGGCTGGACTGGACGGCCGGCCTGTTCCCCGTGCTGTTCGTGGTCTTCGTGCTGCGTTCGTTCCTGTTCGAGCCGTTCAAGATTCCATCCGGCTCCATGATCCCCACCCTGCTGGTGGGCGACCTGATCCTGGTGAACAAGTACACCTATGGCATCCGCCTGCCCGTGCTCAACACCAAGGTGACACAAGGCAACGCCCCGCAGCGCGGCGATGTGATGGTGTTTCGCTATCCCCCGCAGCCCACGCTGGACTACATCAAGCGTGTGGTGGGCGTGCCCGGGGACACCGTGGCCTACCTGAACAAGCGCCTGACCATCAACGGCCAGGAAGTGCCGACCAAGGACCTGCCCGACTTCTTCGACACCGATGCCATGCGCTACTTCGCGCAGTTCGAGGAGCAGCTGGGCGACAAGCCGCACCGTCTGCTGAACACCAAGGGCATGCCGGCCTTCGTCCAGGGCGCCAGCGAGTTCCCCTTCCGTGAGAACTGCACCTACACCGTCGAAGGTGTGACCTGCAAGGTGCCCGAAGGCCACTACTTCACCATGGGCGACAACCGCGACAATTCGCTGGATTCGCGCTACTGGGGCTTCGTGCCGGACGAGAACATTGTCGGAAAGGCCTTTTTCGTTTGGATGAATTTCGGTAATCTCAAACGCATCGGCAGTTTCAACTGAACGCCCGGGGCGTCATCCAAAGATTCTGTGGCCGCTGATGCGGCCACTTTCACTAGAGGAGGGGGGGATCATGCGTAGTGCACCACGTCACAGCCAGAAGGGGCTGTCCTTCATCGGCTTTGTGCTGATTGCTGTGCTGGCCGTTGCGGTTTTTGCGATTGGCGGACAATCGCTGCCCATGTGGCTGGAATACCAAGCGGCCAAGAAAGCTTCCCAGAAGGCCGCCAGAGAAGGCACCACCGTGCCCGAAGTCCGCAACATCTTCGACCGGGCTGCGCAGATCGACGACATCAAGAGCCTGCGTGGTCAGGACCTCGACGTCAGCAAAGTCAATGAGCGCGTGGTGGTGGGCTTCGAGTACGAGCGCGACATCCCGCTGGTAGGCCCGGCCTACCTTGTTTACCGTTTTTCTTACCAGACCAACTAGGTGCCAATCACCCTGCACGACCTGCAGCGCCAGCTGCAGCATTCTTTCCAAAACCCTGCCTTGCTGCAGCGCGCACTGACGCACCGCAGCTTTTCGGCAGACAACAATGAACGGCTGGAATTCCTGGGCGACTCGGTGTTGAGCCTGGCCATCTCCAGCCTGCTGTACCAGCGCCTGAACGATCTGCCCGAGGGCGATCTCTCGCGCGTGCGCTCCAACCTCGTCAAGGAAGGCACGCTCCACCAGATCGCCTTGCAGCTGGGCCTGCCCGAGCTGCTGCGCCTGGGCGAGGGCGAATCCAAGTCCGGCGGCAAGGCGCGCCCCTCCATCCTGGCCGATGCCGTGGAAGCCATCCTGGGCGCGGTGTACCTGGATGCCGGCTACGCCGCCGGCGAGCAGGTGGTGCACCGCCTGTTCGAGGGCGTGGAGATCAACCCCCACATGCGCGCGGCCGAGAAGGACCCCAAGACCGCGTTGCAGGAGTGGCTGCAAGGGCGGCGCATGCAGCTGCCGCAATACAGTGTGTCCCAGATCACAGGCGCTGCGCACAAGCAGACCTTTGAGGTGGAATGCGTGATTCCCGAACTGCGCCTGGGCGCGCGGGGCCAAGGCGGCTCGCGCCGCGCCGGCGAGCAGGCCGCTGCGGCCGCCATGCTGGAAATTTTGAAAGCGAAACACCCATGAACGATGCTGCGAAAAAAGTAGCTAGCACCGCAGGCGCCAAGGGCGCTAAAGGCAAAAAAGAGACCAATAACCTGCCCGACGTGACGCCGGCCGGCCAGAGCATGGCTGAACTGGACGCCATGCTGGCGGCGGCCAAGCCCGGGGCCACGCCCTCGCTGGTGGCCCGCGCCCACGAGATCGAGGCCGAGAAGGCAGTGGAAGCCGAGGTGCCCGTGCGCATCTACGCGCCCGAGGAGCAGCACTGCGGCCTGATCGCCATCGTCGGCAAGCCCAACGTGGGCAAGTCCACGCTGATGAATGCGCTGGTGGGGCAGAAGATCTCCATCACCTCGCGCAAGTCGCAGACCACGCGCCACCGCATCACCGGCATCCGCACCAAGGAAGCCACCCAGTTCATCTTCGTGGACACGCCCGGTTTCCAGACCAAGCACTCCACGGCGCTGAACAAGTCGCTGAACAAGGCCGTGATGGGCGTGATCGGCGACGTGGACCTGATCCTGTTCGTGGTCGAGGCCGGCAACTTCACCCTGGCCGACGCCAAGGTGCTGAGCCTGTTCAAGCCCGGCATTCCCACGCTGCTGATCGCCAACAAGCTGGACGCCGTGGGCCGCCGCCATGAGATCGCGCCCTGGCTCAAGAGCATGCAGGAGCGCCACCCCTTCGCCGAGTTTGTGCCCATGTCGGCCAAGAACAAGGGCGACATCGAGCGCCTGTTCGGCATCTGCAGCAAGTACCTGCCGCAGCAGCCCTGGTTCTACGGCGAGGACGAGCTGACCGACCGCAGCGAGAAGTTCCTGGCCTCCGAGACCGTGCGCGAGAAGCTGTTCCGCTTCACCGGCGACGAGCTGCCCTACACCTCGACCGTGGTCATCGACAAGTTCGAGGAAGAGCCCAGCAAGATGTACAAGCGCTTCATGCGCATTGCCGCGACCATCGTGGTCGAGCGCGATGGGCACAAGGCCATGGTCATCGGCCAGGGCGGCGAGCGCCTCAAGCGCATCTCCTCCGAAGCGCGCCAAGAGCTGGAAAAGCTGCTGGACGCCAAGGTGTTCCTGGAAGTGTGGGTCAAGGTGCGTTCCGGCTGGGCCGACGACGAGGCCCGCGTCAAATCCTTCGGCTACGAATAAATCGAGGACCTGGCGTGGCCGAGGACTGGGGTCTGCGCTGGCCGTGGCCCTGCCGTGGTCTGCGGGTCGCCCCCGCACCGCGGTCACCGGCTTCTTCGGCTGTGCGACACTTGCAGCACCGTGCTTGTTCAAAAGGTCTCTCCGAGGCCTTTTTGTCTTTGTGAAAACCTATGGCCGCCAAACGGGTGGGCGAAGAGCCCGCGTTCATCCTGCACCGCTACGACTGGAGTGAATCCAGCTTGATCCTGGAGGTGTTCACGCGCCACCGCGGGCGCGTGGCGCTGGTCGCCAAGGGGGCCAAGAAGCACACCTCCAACTTCCGGCCGGTGCTGCTGGCGCTGCAGCCGCTCAAGGTCAGCTACACCCTGTCGGGCGACGGCCAGGCCGACATCCACGTCCTCAAGGGCGCGGAATGGGCCGGCGGCCACATCATGCCCATGGGCAACAACCTGCTCACCGGGCTGTACCTGAACGAGCTGCTGATGCGCCTGCTGGCGCGCGACGACCCGTACGCCTACCTGTTCGATGTTTATGGCGCCGTGGTCAAGCTGCTGGCCACCCAGCCCGAAGAGGTGATCGAGCCGGTGCTGCGTGCCTTCGAGCTGATCGTGCTGCGCGAGCTGGGCCTGCTGCCCACGCTGCACGAGGAAACCCTGACGCTGCAGCCGCTGCAGCCCGAGGCCCTGTACGTGCTGGTGGCCGAGATGGGCCTGCGCCCGGCGCTGGACAGCGACCGTGCCGCGCTGACCGGGCGCCAGTGGGGCCTGCTGCAGCAGGCCCTGGCCCAGGGCGAGAGCGCCTACCCGGCCACCGTGCGCGCCTGCGCCGCCGTGGCCACGGCCCTGAAGCCCCAGTTGAGACACCTGCTGCAATACCATTGCGGCAGCCCGCTGCTGCGCACGCGGCAGCTGATGATGGACCTGCAAACCCTATGACCGCTTCGACCCCCTCCCGCCGCACGGCCCTGTCCGTGAATGTCAACAAGGTCGCCCTGGTGCGCAACACGCGCCACCTGGGCATTCCCTCGGTCACGCGCGCGGCCCAGCTGTGCCTGGCGGCGGGCGCGCAGGGCATCACCATCCACCCGCGCCCGGACGAGCGCCACATCCGTGGCACCGACGTGTTCGAGCTGGCCGCGCTGATGCGCGACTGGCCGCAGGCCGAGTTCAACATCGAGGGCAATCCCACGCAGAACCTGATGGCCTTCATCCGCGAGGTGCGCCCGCACCAGGCCACCTTCGTGCCCGACAGCGAGGACCAGTTCACCAGCGACCACGGCTGGAACTTCCCGCAGGATGCCGAGCGCTTGGCGCCGCTGATCGCCGAATGCCGGGCCCTGGGCGTGCGCGTCAGCCTGTTCATGGACCCCGTGCCTACGCAGATGGCGGCCGCCAAGGCCGTGGGCGCCGACCGTGTCGAGCTGTACACCGAGCCCTATGCCGCAGCCTGGGGCACGGCGGAACAAAACGCGCAATTGGCACTCTATGCCCAGGCGGCCCAGGCGGCGCTGGACGCCGGGCTGGAGGTCAACGCCGGCCACGACCTGAACCGTGACAACCTGGCCGCCTTCGTGGCCCAGGTGCCGGGGCTGGCCGAGGTCTCCATCGGCCACGCCCTGATTGCCGACGCGCTGGAGCTGGGCTATGCGGCGACCGTGACGGCCTACCAGGCCTGTATCGACGCCGGCATGGCGCAACGCCCTTGAGGTTTTTCTAAAAGATGAGCTGCTGGCGCTTGCTGGGCAAGCGCTGGATGCCAATTTGGCTTGTAATCATGATTTACGGTATCGGCACCGACATTTGCGACATCCGCCGCATCCGCGCCAGTCTGGAGCGCCATGGCGATCGCTTTGCCGAGAAAGTCCTCACCACCAACGAGCTGGCCGTCTGGCGCCTGCGCAGCAGCCGTTGGCCCGAGCGCGGCGTGAAGTACCTGGCCACGCGCTTTTCGGCCAAGGAAGCCTTCAGCAAGGCCGTGGGCCTGGGCATGACCATGCCCATGACCTGGCGCAGCTGCGAAATCACCAACCTGCCCAGCGGTCAGCCGACCATCGTGCTGTACGGCGCGCTGCGCGACTGGTTCGAGGCGCGCGGCCTGACCGCCCACATCACCATGACCGACGAGAGCGAATACGCCGCCAGCTTCTGCGTGGTCGAACGCCCTGGAGCCTGAGCATGCCCGTGTTGTTTCCCCTCGCCGGCCTGGCCCTGGTGTGGGTGCTGCTGACGTCCCTCAACGTCTGAACCCCCGGCGCCCCGTGGCAGATTCCGACGGGCCTGCTTCGCGGTCATACTGGAGGCTTTATGGCATGGCAGGCGCCGTCTGGCACCTGTGACACGTAAGGCCCGTATGACCGCACTCCACGCACCCCTGATCATCGACATCGCCGGCAAGGCCCTGACCGAGACCGACCGTGACCGCCTGGCGCACCCGCTGGTCGGCGGCATCATCCTGTTCACCCGCAACTGGGAGGACCGTGCCCAGCTGGTGCAGCTGTGCGCCGACATCAAGGCCGTCAAGCCCGATCTGCTGATCTGCGTGGACCATGAAGGCGGCCGCGTGCAGCGCTTCAAGACCGATGGTTTCACCCACCTGCCGCCCATGCGCGCCTTCGGCGAGATGTGGATGGACGACGGCAAGGGCAAGAAGCGCCACCGGGGCCACGGTGCCATGCGCGCCATGAACGCCGCCACGGCCGCCGGCTATGTGCTGGGCAGCGAGCTGCGTGCCTGCGGCGTGGATTTCAGCTTCACGCCCGTGCTGGACCTGGACCATGGCGCCAGCGGCGTGATCGGTGACCGCAGCTTCCACCGCGACCCGCGCGTGGTCGCCGCCCTGGCCAAGAGCCTGATGCACGGCCTGCTGCAGGCCGGCATGGGCAACTGCGGCAAGCATTTCCCCGGCCACGGCCATGTCACGCTGGATTCGCACGTGGACATGCCGGTGGACAAACGCAAGCTCAAGAAGATCCTGGCCGACGACGCGGCCCCTTATCCCTGGCTGTCCAGCGTGCTCACCGCCGTCATGCCGGCGCATGTGATCTATCCCAAGGTCGATGCGCTGCCGGCGGGCTTTTCCAAGGTCTGGCTGCAGGACGTCCTGCGCGGCGAGCTGCGCTACGACGGCGCCATCTTCAGCGACGACCTGAGCATGGAGGCGGCGCGCCGCATCGACGGCCAGGTCATCAGCTACACCGAGGCCGCGCTGCGCGCCCTGGCCGCCGGCTGCGACATGGTGCTGCTGTGCAACCAGAGCCTGGGCCTGGGCGCGCACGTGGATGAACTGCTCGACGGCATGGACGATGCCCTGCGCACCGGGCGCTGGGTGCCCGATGCCGACTCCGAATCGCGCCGCGTGGCGCTGCTGCCCGAGACCGTGCCCCAGCCGTGGGACGAGCTGATGCTGCAGCCGGCCTACCGCGACGCCCTGGGTTTGTTGAAGTGAACGGAATGAAGCAAGCAATGAAAGTGGGCGTATTGACAGGCGGCGGCGATTGCCCCGGCCTGAATGCCGTGATCCGCGCGGTCACGAAATCCTTGATCAGCCAGGGCCAGTGCGAGGTCATCGGCATCGCCGACGGCTTCGAGGGCCTGATGGGGGCCACGCCCCGCGTCAAGCCGCTGACTTGGGACGAGGTCTCGGGCATCCTGCACATCGGTGGCACCATCCTGGGCACCAGCAACAGCGCCAACCCGCTCAAAAGCGAGGCCACGCTGGCCCAGGTGAAAAGCAATGTGCAGGCGCTGGGCCTGGACGTGGTGGTGGCCATCGGGGGCGACGGCACCATGAGCCTGGCCAACGGCCTGGCGAATGCCGTGGGCATGCAGTGCGTGGGCGTGCCCAAGACCATCGACAACGACATTGCCAGCTGCGAGCGCAGCTTTGGCTTCGACACGGCGGTGGCCACGGCCACCGAGGCGCTGCGCCGCATCGAAAGCACGGCCAACAGCCACCACCGCGTGATGATCGTCGAGACCATGGGCCGCAACGCCGGCTGGCTGGCGCTGGAGGCGGGCGTGGCCGGCGCGGCCGACATCATCCTGCTGCCGGAGATCGATTACGACCTGCAGGCCATCGTCGACGTCTGCCAGGCGCGCGAGCAGCGCCAGCGCTACACCATCATCTGCATCGGCGAGGGCGCCAAGGAAAGCGGCCACAGCCTGACGGTGCGCGAGACCGTCGCCCACAGCCCCGACCCGGTGCGCCTGGGCGGCGTCGGCCATGTGCTGCGCGAACGCCTGCAGCCCCACCTGCGCAGCGAGGTCCGCACCACGGTGCTGGGCCACGTGCAGCGCGGGGGCGATCCCACGCCGTTCGACCGCGTGCTGGCCACGCAGTTCGGCCACCATGCCGCGCAGCTGGTGCTGTCGGGCCGCTTTGGCCGCATGGTCACGCTGCAGCAGGGCCAGATTGGCAGCGTGGAGATCGCCCAGGTTGCCAATACGCAACGCAGGATCGACCTGGCACACCCCTTGCTGACCATGGCGCGCGATATTGGCATTTGCCTGGGGGAAGCTGCGCATTGAGCGGTTTTTGCGCCGATCGCACAGCAAAGCAGCCCGCGGGCTGCTTTTTTGTTGCACGCAATCCGCAGCGATTTATGTCAGCAAACGTTAAAAAAATTTGGAGGTTACGGGTATTCCCTGTGTAATTGTTGCCGTTTGTAGCCCCTGTGCCGTGATGCCTTGGCTTCGCGGCTTTTCCTTTTCAGAGTCGGTATGCAGTTCAAAAATTTGTCCGTTGCCAAGAAGATTTGGCTGTTGATGCTCCTGGTGATGGCGGCCATGCTGCTGGCCGGGGTGGGAATGACCGCCAGCATGAAGCAGCTGGAAAGCCACCTGCGCGAAGAAGTCCAGAGCATGGAGGAGCGCATCCGCCTGGTGGTGGAGCTGCGCGGCAGCGTGGAGACGGCGGCGGGCTACCTGATTGCCGGCAACCTGGCGCAGGACAGCGAGTCCATGCAGTTCTTCGAGGGCAAGTTTGGCCAGGCGGCGGCCCACATGACCGAGCTGATGCAGTCGACCGGATCGCGCCTGCGAAGTGCCGAAGGCCGGGCCCTGTTCCAGCAAATCGTGGACAAGCGCGCCAAGCTCAACACCGTGGCCGAGCAGGTGGGCCTGGAGCGCCGCAACGACGGCGACGTGGTGCGCCTGGTGCGCGCCGACCTGGTGCCGGCGGTCGAGAGCTTCATCGCAGACCTGAACGCCCTGGTGCAATTGCAGGAGCAGATGCTGGCTAGCACCCTGGCGCAGGCCGAGCGTGAACGCACGACCAGCTATGCCCTGGGGCTGGCGGCCCTGGCCGTGGTGGTGGTGTTAGGCCTGCTGCTGGCCGTCTGGCTGGTGCGCCAGTTGACCGCCCCGCTGGCGCGGGCCGTGGCGCTGTCGCATGCGATTGCGGCCGGCAATCTGACGCAGGACGTGCACGACGACCGCAAGGACGAGCTGGGCGAGCTGCTGCGCAGCCTGAGCGCCATGACGCAGAAGCTGCGGACCGTGGTGGGCGAGGTGCGCAATGGCGTGGATTCTGTCTCTTCGGCTGCCAGCCAGATTGCCACCGGCAACCAGGACCTGTCGGCCCGCACCGAACAGACGGCTGCCAACCTGGAAGAAACCGCGGCCAGCATCGAGGAGCTGACCGCCACCGTGACCCAGTCGGCCGATACCGCGCGCCAGGCCAACCAGTTGGCTTCCACCGCCGTGCAGGCCGCCGAGCGTGGCGGCGAGGTGGTGAACCAGGTGGTGCGCAGCATGGAGCAGATCAACGCCTCCAGCCGCAAGATCGGCGACATCATCGGCGTGATCGATGGCATCGCCTTCCAGACCAACATCCTGGCGCTGAACGCGGCCGTGGAAGCGGCGCGTGCCGGCGAGCAGGGCCGTGGCTTTGCCGTGGTGGCCGGCGAAGTGCGTTCCCTGGCGGGCCGCAGCGCCGAGGCGGCCAAGGAGATCAAGCAGCTGATCAGCGCCAGCGTGGACAATGTCGACACCGGTTCGGCCCAGGTGGCACAGGCTGGCGAGAGCATGCAGGAGATCGTGGCCAGCGTGCGCCGCGTGACGGACCTGATCGGCGAGATCACGGCCTCGGCCACCGAGCAGCGCGACGGCATCGGCCAGGTCAACCAGGCGGTCAGCAACCTGGACCAGATGACGCAGCAGAACGCCGCCCTGGTGGAGGAATCCAGCGCGGCAGCCACATCGATGAATGAGCAGGCGCAGCGCTTGGCCGACGTGGTGGCCGTGTTCAACGTGGGGCAGGGGGCCGTGGCGGCCCTGGCCCGGCCGACCGTGGCCGCGCCTGCCTGTGCGCGCCGTTGCCGGCCCCGG
>NZ_JAZHFR010000043.1:0-28816 GCF_036541385.1 Comamonas sp. GCA5
CACCGCAAATGCCGCTGTGGCGCCCGCAGCGCCCGCGACCTGACAGGCCGACAGCCCGGCTGTCACCCCGGTGTCGTGCCCGTGTCGCCCTGCTGGCGTGGCGCTGTGCCTGGCGGGCCGGCATGCTCACAGGACGTGATGAAAAGGAATCCCCATGCAGGTACAGAAACTTAGGCTGCAACGCGGCTGGTCCCAACAACAGCTGGCGGAACTCAGCGGCCTGAGCGTGCGCACCATCCAGCGCATCGAGAACGGCAGCGCGGCCAGCACGGAATCCTTGAAGTCACTGGCGTCGGTCTTCGAGATCGACTTTTCCACCCTGTCCAGTGAGCCCGCCATGCCCGACACCCCGACCCCGACCTCCTCCCCCAGCCACACGCCCAGTGCCAGCCAGCAGGAACAGCTGGCCCTGCTGGAGGTGCGCAAGCTCAAGGGCTTTTACCTCCATCTGGCGCAGTACGTGGTGGTGATCGCGGCGCTGTGCGCCATCAACCTGCTGACGACGCCGCACCGGCTGTGGTTCTACTGGCCCGCCCTGGGCTGGGGCATCGCCATCCTGGCGCATGCCGCCACCATTTTTGGCTGGCTGCCGTTTCTGGGGGTGGACTGGGAAAAGCGGCAGGTGGAAAAGCGCCTGGGCCGCCCGCTCTGAGTGCGCCCCCAGGCGATGGCCCGCATGCCCAAGGGCTAGGCCCAGGGCGGTGCCGGGCCGATAAGCTGGCAGCCTGCCCCCCCCGTCGCCGCACGCGGCGCCTTCCGGAGTTTCTGGCATGCACATCAGCGCCATCCCCTTTGGCACGACCGACTGGTCGCGCATCCTGCCCACCGCGCACGCGGGTGAACAGGGCACCGCCTACTGGCGCACCCAGCAGTTTGGCGACCTGCGCGTGCGCATGGTCGAGTACACCCCGGGCTATGTGGCCGACCACTGGTGCGTCAAGGGCCACATCCTGCTGTGCCTGGAGGGCGAGCTGCACACCGAGCTGGAGGATGGCCGCCGCTTCACGCTGACGCCCGGCACCAGCTACCAGGTGGCCGACCATGCGGAACCGCACCGCTCGTCCACCACCACCGGGGCCAAGCTGTTCATCGTGGATTGAGGGCGCCGGCGCGCCAAGCCCAGGCGACCGGCGCGGGTTCACCGGTGGGGGCCAGCGCCTGCGGGACCGTGCCGGGGCCCGGCCCCGCGCGCAGATTTGGATTTACTTGCGTTCCCAGGCGGCGGCGAAGAAACCGTCGGTCTGGTGGCTGTGCGGCCACAAGCGCACATAGCGCGTGCCGCTCTCGCCGCCGGCGCACAGGCTGGCGGCGTGTTCCACCTTCAGCTGCTCCAGGGTCTGGCCCGCGTCCAGCGGCACGAAGTCGGGGTGCGCCTGCTGGAAGGCTTCGGCAATCCGTTCGTTCTCTTCGGGCAGCACCGAGCAGGTGGCATAGACCAGACGGCCGCCCGACTTCACCATGCGCGCGGCGCTGGTCAGGATGGACAGCTGCTTTTCGGTCAGCTCGTGCACTGCCTGCTCGTCCTGCCGCCACTTCAGATCGGGGTTGCGGCGCAGCGTGCCCAGGCCCGAGCAGGGCGCATCCACCAGCACACGGTCGATCTTGCCGGCCAGGCGCTTGACGCGCTCGTCTCGCTCGTGCGCCAGGGCGGCGGGGTGCACGTTGGACAGGCCGCTGCGCGCCAGGCGGGGCTTGAGCGCCTCCAGGCGGTGGGCGGACACGTCGAAGGCGTACAGGCGCCCGGTGTTGCGCATCTGCGCGCCGATCGCCAGGGTCTTGCCACCGGCACCGGCGCAGAAGTCCACCACCATCTCGCCGCGCTTGGCGTCCAGCAGCAGGGCCAGCAGTTGCGAGCCTTCGTCCTGCACTTCCAGGCGGCCTTCCTTGAAGGCGTCCAGCTTGGTCAGCGCGGGCTTGTCTTCGACGCGCAGGCCCCAGGGCGAGTACGGCGTGGCGACGGCCTGGATGCCAGCGGCCGCCAGCTCCTTTTGCACAGCTTCGCGCTTGGCATGCAGGGCGTTGACGCGCAGGTCCAGCGGCGCGGGCTCTAGCATGCTGGCGGCCAGGGCCTCGAACTGGTCGCCCACCTGGGCCTGCAGGGCATCGGCCATCCACTGCGGCAGGTTGTGGCGGTGCTGGGGCAGCAGCTCTTCGGGTCGGACGGCATCGCACTGGTCCAGCCACTTGGCTTCCTGCTCGCTCAGCGCGGCCTTGAGGAAATTGCGCGGGGCGTGGAAGCCCAGGATGGCGAGGCGGCGCTCCTTGGGGCCGCTGCCCGAGCGGGCCAGCGATTCAAACAAGGTCTTCTTGCGCAGCACGGTGTACGCGGTTTCGGCCAGGGTGGCGCGCTCGCGCGGCCCCAGGTTGCGGTGGTCGCGGAAATAGCGGGACACCACGGCGTCGGCGGGGTGTTGGAATTGGAGGGTCAGCTTGACCAGTTCGGCGCAAGCGTCGAGGAGGGCTTTGGGATGCATAGCCCGTATTGTCCCATTGCCACCAAATCCCGGTGCTGCGCTGGCTGCTGCGGCGTGGCACCATCCGGGCTGGCGTGGCTGGGCGCCCAGGGATTCAAGGCTTTTTAGGCCTGTAGCCCAATACCCACCTGTGCTGACAGCTCCACTTTTGATATTGCTCCATGGCTTCCGAACACCTGCCCCCGCTGATCACCACCCCGCCCGGCCTGTACCGCCACTACAAGGGCATGCTGTACGAGGTGATCGACACCGTGCGCCACAGCGAGACGCTGGAGCCGCTGACGCTGTACCGCGCCCTGTACGGCGAGCGCGGCCTGTGGGTGCGCCCGGCGGCCATGTTCCAGGAGACCGTGGTGATCGACGGCGTGGCCCAGCCGCGCTTCACCCGGCTGCCGCCCGCCGGGCCTGGCACTGACACGGACCTGACGCACAGCCCCACCACCCCCATGCCGGCGGCATGATGGGCGTTTTGCTTGCGCGCCTGCCATGTACCTGCCTGCCCATTTCGCGGCCAGCACCGCCGATGCTTACGACCTGATTCGCCAACACCCCCTGGGTGCGCTGGTACACCAGCATGCCGGGGGTCTGGACGCCAACCATCTGCCGTGGGAACTGGAAACCCCGGAGGCTGCGCCTGCACGCCTGATCGGCCATGTGGCGCGCGCCAACCCGCTGCTGGAGCAACTGCACGATGGTGTTGACGTGCTTGTCATTTTTCAGGCGGAGCAGGCGTACATCTCGCCGAACTGGTATCCCAGCAAGCACGCGACGCACCAGCAGGTGCCCACCTGGAATTACCGCGTGGTGCATGTGCATGGCCGCCTGCAGTTGCACGACGACCGGAAATGGGTGCTGGGCGCCGTGGGCAAGCTGACCCGCACGCACGAGGCGCGCACACAAGGCGTTGTGCCCCACGCGGCAGGCGCCTGGAAAATCAAGGATGCCCCGCCCGACTACCTGGAAAGGCAGCTCGCGCACATCGTCGGCATTGAAATCGCCATCACACGCCTGCAAGCCAAGTTCAAGCTCAGCCAGAACCGCAGTGCCGAAGACCGGCATGCGGCAGCCACATCGGTCGCCGCCGCCGGCCACCCCGCGCTGGGAGCGGCCATGCAGGGCGATTGATCAGCGTTGTTGCAGCAAGGCGGCCACGGCGCGGGGGTAGATGATGTGCTCCTGCGTGAGCACGCGCGCGGCCAGGGTCTCGGCCGTGTCGTCGGGCAGCACGGGCACCACGGCCTGGTCCAGGATGGGGCCCACGTCCAGCTCGGCCGTCACGCCATGCACGGTGCAGCCCGCAAACTTGCAGCCGGCATCGATGGCCCGCTGGTGGGTGTCCAAGCCGGTGAAGGCCGGCAGCAGCGAGGGATGGATGTTGACCATGCGGCCGGCGAAATGCTGCACGAAGCCGGGCGTCAGGATGCGCATGAAGCCGGCCAACACCACCACGGCGGGCTGGTAGGGGTCGATGCGCTGCGCCAGTGCGGTGTCGAAGTCCTCGCGGCTGGCAAACTCCCGGTGATCCAGCACCTCGGTGGCAATCCCCTGTTCCCGGGCAAAGACCAGGCCCTTCGCGTCGGCCTTGTTGCTGACCACGGCGGCCACGCGGGCGCCATAACGGCGTTCCCAATCCTGCTGCTTGGCCGCCTTCACAATGGCAGCCATATTGGACCCGCCGCCCGAGATCAAAATCACGATGTTTTTCATTGCGCCGCAATTATCCCAGCCATGACCTTCGACCATCAGAACCTGCCTCTGTCCCCGACTGAAGCGCGTGTGCTTGCCACCTTGATGGAAAAGGCCCGCACCGTTCCGGACAGCTATCCGCTGACCCTCAACAGTCTGGCCAGCGGCTGCAACCAGAAAACCAGCCGCGAGCCGGTGATGCAGCTCAGCGACGCCGAGATCCTGGCCACGCTGGACGCGTTGCGCGACCGCCACCTGGTGATCGAGGTCAGCGGCCAGCGCGCCATGCGCTGGGAGCACAACTTCGAGCGAGTGCTGGGTGTGCCCAGCCAGGCCAGCGCCCTGCTGGGCCTGCTGATGCTGCGCGGCCCGCAGACCGCAGCCGAGCTGCGCACCAATGCCGAGCGCTGGCACCGCTTTGCCGACACCGGCTCGGTCGAGGCCTTCCTGGAAGAGCTGCAGGACCGCAGCGCGGACAAGGGCGGTGCCCTGGTACAGCTGCTGCCCAAGGCCCCGGGCGCGCGCGAGGCGCGCTGGGCCCACCTGCTGTGCGGTGCACCCGTGCTGCCCCTGCCCTCCACCAGTGCCAGTGGCAGTGGCAGCAGCGCCACAGCGCTTACAGGCGCCGAGGCGCAGCGCCTGGAAGCACTAGAAGCGCGCGTCGCCGCCCTGGAAGCCCAGGTGCAACGCCTGTGCGCGGCATTGGGCGATTCCGTTTAGCGGAACACAGACACCGACGCGACAACTTTGCGCGTTCCCCCTGTTGCCGGGGCGCGGTGGTCGCAGGCAAGCTCTTTGGTGAACGGCGGGCCCTGGTCCCGCCTGGCTTACCAAGGAGACCGCCACATGGATTTGGCATACACGCCCGAAGAACAGGCCTTCCGCGAAGAAGTCCGCGCCTGGATCAATCAGCACCTCGACCCCGCCCTGGCCGCCAAGGTGCGCAACGGCCTGCGCCTGGAGCGTGACGACATCCAGGGCTGGGCCAAGATCCTGGGCAAGAAGGGCTGGCTGGCCTATGGCTGGCCCCAGGAATTTGGCGGCCCCGGCTGGGGTGCGGTGCAAAAGCACCTGTTCGCCGAGGAGCTGGCTCGCGCCGGCGCGCCGGCCATCCTGCCCTTCGGCCCGGTGATGGTGGCGCCCGTGATCATGGCCTATGGCACGCCCGAGCAGCAAAAGCGCTTTCTGCCCGGCATTGCCAGCGGCGAGGTCTGGTGGAGCCAGGGCTATTCCGAGCCGGGCTCCGGCTCCGACCTGGCCAGCCTGAAGACGCGCGCCGAGCGCCACGGCGACCACTACCTGGTCAACGGCCAGAAAACCTGGACCACGCTGGGCCAGCACGGCGACTGGATCTTCAACCTGGTGCGCACCAGCAACGAGGGCAAGCCCCAGACCGGCATCAGCTTCCTGCTGATCGACATGAAGAGTCCCGGCGTGACCGTGCGCCCGATCAAGCTGCTGGACGGGGAGTGCGAGGTCAACGAGGTCTTCTTCGACAACGTGAAGGTGCCCGCCGACCAGCTGATCGGCGAAGAGAACAAGGGCTGGACCTATGCCAAGCACCTGCTGGCGCACGAGCGCACCAACATCGCCGACGTGAACCGCTCCAAGCGCGAGCTGGAGCGTCTCAAGCGCATCGCCAAGCAAGAAGGCGTGTGGGAGGACAGCCGCTTTCGCGACCAGATCGCCTTGCTAGAGGTGGACATCGTGGCGCTGGAAATGCTGGTGCTGCGCGTGCTGTCGGCCGAAAAGAGCGGCAAGAACCCGCTGGACATTGCGGGCCTGCTGAAGATCAAGGGCAGCGAAATCCAGCAGCGCTACGCCGAGCTGATGATGCTGGCCGCCGGCCCCTACAGCCTGCCCTTCATCGAAGAGGCCATGCACGCCGGCTGGCAGGGTGACTTCCCCGGCGGCACCGTGGGCAATGCGCCCCTGGCCGGCACCTATTTCAACATGCGCAAGACCACCATCTACGGCGGCTCCAACGAAGTGCAGCGCAACATCGTCGCGCAGACCTTGCTGGGCTGATGCCGCACGGCGCCACCGCTTCACGCCCCCTTCGGCAGGGGGCTTTCGATTGAGCTTCGCTGGGCGCTGCGGCGCCAACCCGCTGCCCAGCCACAGGAGACAGGTATGGATTTCGATTTTTCTGACGACCAGCAGCAACTGCGCGATGCCGCCCGCCGCTGGGTGGACAAGGCCTACACCTTCGAGCACCGGCGCGCGCCGTGGCCGCCGGCGGCTTTCGCCGCGAGGCCTGGGACGCCCTGGCCGAGCTGGGCCTGACCGCCCTCAACGTGCCCGAGGCCCACGGTGGCCTGGGCCTGGGCGCCGTGGACGCCATGGTGGTGATGGAGGAAATGGGCCGCGGCATGGTGCTGGAGCCCCTGGCCCAGAGCTTCATCACCGCCAAGGTCCTGGCCCAGTACGCCCCCGCCGCGGTGCAGGCCGACTGGCTGCCGCGCGTGGCCGCGGGCGAGGCCCTGGTGGTCCTGGCCCACCAGGAACGCCGCGCCCGCTACCACCTGGAAAAATGTGAATCAAAAGCGACTCTAACGCCCGATGGATATGCGCTGACAGCTCACAAAAGCATAGTCCCCGCCGGCGACCAGGCCGACGCCTTCCTGGTGCCTGCGGTGCTGGACGGCCAAATCGCCCTGTTCCTGCTGGAGCGCGCGGCCCCCGGTGTCCGCACCCGGGGCTACCTCACCCAGGACGGCAGCCGGGCCGCCGAGCTGGAGGCCGAGCGCAGCCCGGCCACCCTGGTCACCACCGAAGGCCTGGCCGCGCTGGAGCTGGCCGTGGACACGGGCAGCGCCGCGGTCTGTGCCGAGGCCGTGGGCGTGATGGACCAGGTGCTGGCCATCACCGCCGACTACCTGAACCAGCGCAAGCAGTTCGGCGTGGCGATTGCCAGCTTCCAGGCGCTGCGCCACCGCCTGGCCGACATGAAGATGCAGCTGGAGCTGGCCCGCTCCATGAGTTACTACGCCAGCCTGCAGCTGGACCAACCCGCCGAGCAGCGCCGCCGCGCCATCGCCCGTGCCCGGGTGCAGCTGGGCCAGTCCATGCGCTACGTCGGCCAGCAGGCGGTGCAGCTGCACGGCGGCATCGGCGTGACCGACGAATACATCGTCAGCCACCAGTTCAAGAAACTGACCCAGCTGGAGATGACCTACGGCGACAGCCTGCACCACCTGGGCGAGGTGGCAGCGCGCATGCAGGCCACCGCCGGCGTGGTCGACCACTGAGTGCACGGCCCCCCCGAGTCAACAAGCCCCACACTGCGGGGCTTTTTTTATGGTCTGCGCGGGTGGCGCGTGGCATCGGCGCTGGCTCAGGTCAGGCGGTAGTCCACTGGCTGGGTGGGGGCCGGAATGTCGGTGTCGCCCAGAAGCTGCAGCAGGTTCATCTCCATGCCGCGGCACAGGGCGTCCAGCGGCAGGTCGTTGTTGTCGGTGCCGAAGGGCTCTTCCAGCTCGTCGCCCAGGGCATCCAGGCCGAAGAAGGTGTAGGCCACGATGGTGACCACGAACGGCGTCATGAAACCGGTCACATCCACCAGGCCGAAGGGCAGCAGGAAGCAGTACAGGTGCGCCGTGCGGTGCAGCAGCAGGGTGTAGGAAAACGGCATGGGCGTGTGCCGCAGGCGCTCGCACGAGGCGGCGGCGAAGGTCATCTGGGTCAGGGTCTCGTCCAGCTTGGTGGCCATGCAGGGGTCGATCTGCCCGGCACGGATGCACTGCGCCAGGTCGTGGGCATTGGCCTGGACGATGGCATCGCCGCGGTGGGCCAGCGGCAGCCCGCGCACCTTCTCCCAGTCGGCCGCGGTCAGCCAGCGTTCCACGGAACGGTCGTCCACATGGTCGCGCAGTTGCTCGCGCAGGGCGTGGGCATGGGCAATCGCCCGGTGCACCATGCGCACGCGCACATCGCCGTCGCGGTTGCGCGCATCCAGTTCCTGGGGGCTGTCGATCAGGCTCAGGCATTGGCGCGCCAGGGTGCGGGCGCGGATGTTCAGGTCGCCCCAGAGCTTGCGGCCCTCCCAGTAGCGGTCGTAGGCGGTGTTGTTGCGAAAGCCCAGGAAGATGGCCAGCGGCAGGCCGATCAGGGTGAAGGGGATGGGCGTGACCGTGATCTTGATGTCGAACAGGTAGCCATGCGCCAGGGTGACCAGCACCGCCAGCAGGATGTTCAGACACAGTTTCCAGCGGATGCGCTGCAGCACCGACCCCCGCAAGGTGAGGAACAGGGACAGCCCGGTGGGGCGCTCGCGAACGATCATGGCAAACCAGATTAAGGGTAAACCCTAGATTTCACCATAAGCCATGGCCGATTTTCAGGCCTGGGTGCAGTTTTCAAACTCGGACACATGGTCATCGCCCTGCGCCAGCCGCGAGGACTTGGGCACGTGCATGCGCAGGAATTCCATCTGGTCGGCCAGGATGCGCCGGTTGCGCAGGATGAAGTCCTCCCAGATGCTGGGCACGTAGGGGGCATACAGCAACGGCATGCGCGCCTGCTCGGGCGTGCGCGGGCCCTTGCGGTGGTTGCAGGATTTACACGCTGTGACCAGATTCATCCAGTGGTCCCGGCCCTGCTGGCACACCGGCACGATGTGTTCACGCGTCAGGTGCGCGGCGTCGTACAGCTTGCCGCAGTAGGCGCAGACATTGCGGTCGCGGGCGAACAGCTTGGTGTTGGTGAGTCCCGGGGTGAGTGCGTGCGGGTTGATGCGCGGCACACCGCGGGTGCCGATGATGCTGTGCACTTCGATCACCGACTGCAGACCCGTCACGGCGTTGTGGCCGCCACGGAACAGCGCCACCGGGTGCCCCAGGGTCCAGCGCACATCGTCGGCGGCGTAGTACAGCACCGCCTCTTCCAGCGTGAGCCATGACTGTGGCAAGCCATGGGCGGACAGCATCAAGACTCTCACGTTCAGCCTCCTTGCAGACCACTGCGAACGCCCGCCGTCGCCCACAGTCGGGCCAACTTCGCCGTCCTTCTGAAGCGCAATATACTTGCTTTCGGTGACAAACAGCCACCAACCACGCGGGGCTGCAGGCCGTGTCAGCTATAAAAAACAAAGCGACAGATGAAAATTTTCCGAGGATTCAAGCACCCTGGACTGGCGCCAGAATGTGCCGTCACGATTGGCAATTTTGACGGTGTGCACCGCGGCCACCAGGCCATGCTGGCCCTGCTGTCGGCCGAGGCGGCACAACGCGGCATCCCCACCTGCGTGCTGACGTTCGAACCTCACCCGCGCGACTTCTTCGCGGAGAAATTCAAAAAGCCCGAGCTGGCCCCGGCGCGCGTGGGCACGCTGCGCGACAAGCTCTCGCAGCTCAAGCTGTGCGGCGTCGACCAGGTGGTCGTGCTGCCCTTCAACGCGGCGCTGGCCAGCCAGTCGCCCGAGGCCTTCATCCAGGACGTGCTGGTGCAAGGCCTGGGGGCGCAGTACATCCTGGTGGGCGACGACTTCCGCTTCGGCGCCCAGCGCGCCGGCGACTACGCCATGCTGGATGCCGCCGGGCGGCGGCAGGGCTTTGACGTGGCGCGCATGAACAGCTACGAAGTGCATGGCGAACGCGTGTCCAGCACCACGGTGCGCGCCGCCCTGGCGGCCGGCGACATGGCCGCCGCCGCGCAGATGCTGGGCCACCCCTACACCATCTCCGGCCATGTGGTGCATGGCCGCAAGCTGGGGCGGCAACTGGCCGAGTCGGCGCCCGGCGCCAGCGACGGCTTTCGCACGCTGAACCTGCGCTTCAACCACTGGAAACCGGCCGCCAGCGGCATCTTTGCCGTGCTGGTGCATGGCCTGGATGCGCAGCCGCTGCGCGGCGTAGCCAACCTGGGCATCCGCCCCTCGCTGGACCCCAACGACGTCAACGGCGGCCGCGTGCTGCTGGAGACGCACTGCCTGGATTGGCCTGCCGCCCTGGGTGGCGAAGGGGCCTACGGTAAAATCATCCGCGTGGAACTTTTGCACAAACTGCACGACGAGCTCAAATACGACAGTCTGGCCGCCCTGACCGCAGGCATCGCCCAGGACTGCGACGACGCGCGCGCGTTCTTCGCCACGTATACCGAAACCCGTCGCCAGACCACGCGCGACCGAATTTGACGCTCGCTCTCGTCAGCTCGGGCGCCGGCATCGCGCCCGGCGCTCTTCCCCTGCTTTTTTCGCCCGGCTGCAGCCAGCCTGGCACGCCCTCAAGGTTCCCCCATGTCTGATTCCAAAGCCCACAAGCCCGAAGCGTCCGCCTACCGCGCCACGCTGAACATGCCCGACACCCCCTTCCCGATGCGCGGCGACCTGCCCAAGCGCGAGCCCGCCTGGGCCAAGGAATGGGACGAGCAAGGCGTGTACAAGAAGCTGCGCGTGGCCCGCGCGGCGCGCCCAAGTTCATCCTGCACGATGGCCCGCCCTACGCCAACGGCAAGATCCACATCGGCCACGCCGTGAACAAGGTGCTCAAGGACATGATCGTCAAGAGCCGCCAGCTGGAAGGCTATGACGCGCTGTACGCGCCCGGCTGGGACTGCCACGGCCTGCCCATCGAGAACGCCATCGAAAAGCTGCACGGCCGCAACCTGCCACGCGACGAGATGCAGGCCAAGAGCCGCGCCTTCGCCACCGAGCAGATCGCGCAGCAGATGGAGGACTTCAAGCGCTTGGGCGTGCTGGGCGACTGGGACCACCCCTACAAGACCATGAACTACGCCAACGAGGCCGCCGAGCTGCGCGCCTTGAAGCAGGTGATGGAGCGGGGCTTTGTCTACCGCGGCCTCAAGCCCGTGTACTGGTGCTTTGACTGCGCCTCCTCGCTGGCCGAGTTCGAGATCGAATACGCCGACAAGCAGTCGCAGACGCTGGACGTGATGTTCCCCGCGGCCGATCCGGCCAAGCTGGCGGCGGCCTTTGGCCTGCCTGCGCTGAACAAAGAAGCGTTTGTGGTGATCTGGACCACCACCGCCTGGACCATCCCCGCCAACCAGGCGCTGAACGTCAACCCCGAGCTGGAATACAGCCTGGTGGACACCGAGCGCGGCCTGCTGATCGTCGCCTCCGCACTGGTCGAGAAATGCCTGGCCCGCTGGAAGCTGGAGGGCCGCGTGCTCGCCACCGCCCAGGGCCAAGCGCTGGACCACATGCCCTTCAAGCACCCGCTGGCGCACGTGGACAAGGGCTTTGACCGCATCTCGCCCGTGTACCTGGCTGAGTACGCCACCGCCGACGACGGCACCGGTATCGTGCACTCGGCCCCGGCCTATGGCGTGGACGACTTCAACAGCTGCGTGTCCAACGGCATGGACTACAAGGACATCCTGAACCCCGTGACCGGCAACGGCGTGTACGCCGCCGATCTGCCGCTGTTCGGCGGCCAGCACATCTGGAAGGCCGTGCCCGTCATCCTCGACGCACTCAAGGTCGCGGGCCGCCTGATGGACACCACCGGCCTGACCCACAGCTACCCGCACTGCTGGCGCCACAAGACGCCCGTCATCTACCGTGCGGCCGCACAGTGGTTCATCCGCATGGACGAAGGCGAAGGCGTGTTCACCGACCCCGCACAAAAGCCCGAGAAGACGCTGCGCCAGATCGCGCTGGAAGCCATTGAGCAGACCAGCTTCTACCCCGAGAACGGCCAGGACCGCCTGCGCGCCATGATCGCCGGCCGTCCCGACTGGTGCATCTCGCGCCAGCGTTCGTGGGGCGTGCCCATCCCCTTCTTCCTGCATGTGGACACGGGCGCGCTGCACCCCCGCACCATGGAAATCATCGACCAGGCCGCAGCCATGATCGAGCAAGGCGGCATCGAGGCCTGGAGCCGCGTGACCGCTGAGGAAATCTTGGGTGCGGAAGAGGCCCAGCACTACACCAAGAGCACCGACATCCTGGAAGTCTGGTTCGACTCCGGCTCCACCTTCTGGCACGTGCTGCGCGGCACCCACCCCGAGCACCACCACGACCATGGCCCCGAGGCCGACCTGTACCTGGAAGGCCACGACCAGCACCGCGGCTGGTTCCACAGTTCGCTGCTGCTGGCCTCGGCCATCTTTGGCCGCGCGCCCTATCGCGGCCTGCTGACCCACGGTTTCACCGTGGACGGCCAGGGCAAGAAGATGTCCAAGTCGCTGGGCAACACCGTGGCCCCGCAGGACGTGTCCAGCAAGATGGGCGCGGAAATCATCCGCCTGTGGGTGGCATCGACCGACTACTCGGGCGACCTGGGCATCGACGACAAGATCCTGGCCCGCGTGGTGGACGCCTACCGCCGCATCCGCAACACGCTGCGCTTCCTGCTGGCCAACACCAGCGACTTCGATGCCGCGACCGACAGCGTCGCCTACCAGGACCTGCTGGAGATCGACCAGTACGCGCTGGCGCGTGCGGCCGAGCTGCAGCAGGACATCCTGGCGCACTACAAGGTCTACGAATTCCACCCCGTGGTCGCCAAGATCCAGCTGTTCTGCTCCGAAGACCTGGGCGGCTTCTACCTGGACGTGCTCAAGGACCGCCTGTACACCAGCGCGCCCAAGAGCCTGGCCCGCCGCTCGGCCCAGACCGCGCTGCACCAGATCACGCACGCGCTGCTGCGCTGGATGGCGCCCTTCCTGTCGTTCACGGCCGAAGAAGCCTGGAAGATCTTTGGCTCCAGCGAATCCATCTTCCTGGAGAAGTTCACCGACCTGCCGGCCGGCGACGAAGCGCTGCTGGCCAAGTGGCAGCGCCTGCGCGAGATCCGCGACGTGGTGAACAAGGACATCGAGGACGTGCGCGCCACCGGCGCCGTGGGCGCTTCGCTGCAGGCCGAAGTCACGCTGACGGCCGAGCCCGAGGACCTGGCCCTGCTGCAATCGCTGGGCGACGACCTGAAGTTCGTCTTCATCACCTCCGCCGCACAGGCGGTCGCCGGCGAGGCACTGAGCACCAGCGTCAAGGCCAGCGAACACGCCAAGTGCGAGCGCTGCTGGCACTACCGCGACGACGTGGGCGTGAACCCCGAGCACCCCACCCTCTGCGGCCGCTGCGACAGCAACCTGCACGGCGCAGGTGAAGCGCGCAGCAAGGCCTGAGGCGCGCAGGCGCTCTCATGAACAATGAGAGCGCCTCGCGCTGGTGTTCACTTGGTTTCACAAGACTTTCATTGTGAAACCAAGAAAACACGTACGCTAACAGCTATTGATTTTCAAGCACCTCGTTCAAAGGCATGCCATGAGCTACTCGGCCTCCCTCCCCCACGGCGCCACCCGCAAGCCGGCGTACTGGCCCTGGCTGCTGTGGGCCGCCCTGCTGATCGGCATCGACCAGTTCACCAAGCAGTGGATCCTGAGCTTCTACGCCTACGGTGACTGGACGCCCATCACCGGCTTCTTCAACATCGTGCGCGCGCACAACACCGGCGCGGCCTTCTCCTTCCTGGCCGAGCATGGCGGCTGGCAGCGCTGGCTGTTCGTGGGCATCGGCGTGGTCGCCACGCTGCTCATCGTCTGGCAGCTGCGCAAGCACCCGGAGCAGAAGTTCTTCTGCTTCGCCATCGCCAGCATCCTGGGTGGCGCCATCGGCAACGTGGTCGACCGCCTGATGCACGGCTATGTGGTCGACTTCCTCGACTTCCACTGGGGCGGCTGGCACTACCCGGCCTTCAACGTGGCCGACATCGCCATCTGCACCGGCGCCGCCTGCCTGGTGCTGGACGAAGTCCTGCGCAGCCGCCGCGCCCGCCGCTCCGCTTGAGCGCCCGCCGCTCCGCTTGAGCGCCCGCCGCTCCGGACCCAGCCCGCTCATGCAGCGGGCTTTTTTTACGAGTTCGCACACTGGCCCGAGGCATTCGGCGGACTAACTCCAGCAGGCCACGGCCTGCTTTTTGCATGCCTAGTGCTAAACCCTGTATACAAATCGCACCCTGCCGTGCGTTATTGAACCTGTCTGGCACGCGGCTGTATGACTGCGGCGTATAGTCCCAAGCTCCCTTGTCGAGCACCCATGAAGCATTTACTGAATCTTTTAGCCGCCATTGCCCTGCTGGTCTGGGGCACCCAACTGGTTCGCACCGGCGTTCTGCGCGTCTTCGGTGCCAATCTGCGCCAATTCATTGCCCGCGGGGTCAGCAACCGGCTGCGCGCCGTGCTGTCGGGGGTGGGGGTGACGACGATTGTCCAGTCCAGCACGGCCACGGCGCTGATCGTGTCCTCCTTCGTGGGCCAGGGCATGGTGTCGCTGACGGCCGCGCTGGCGGTGATGCTGGGGGCCGACGTGGGCACCAGCGTGATGGCGGTGGTGTTCTCGCTGGACCTGTCGTGGCTGTCGCCGCTGTTCATCTTCGTCGGCGTGGTGATGTTCATCTCGCGCCAGGACACCACCGTGGGGCGCGTGGGCCGGGTGTTCATCGGCCTGGGGCTGATGCTGCTGGCGCTGCGCCTGATCACCGAATCGACCACCGTGCTCACGCAAAGCCCGGTGATGGTGACGCTGCTGGAGGCCCTGACCAGCGACATCACCATGGAGGTGCTGACCGGCGCCCTGATCGCCATCATTTCCTACTCCAGCCTGGCCACCGTGCTGCTGGTGGCCACCCTGGCCGCCTCGGGCGGCATCCCCGTGGATGTGGCCCTGGGCCTGGTCATCGGCGCCAACCTGGGCAGCGGCCTGCTGGCCGTGCTGACCACGCTGAAGACCAGCGTGCAGACGCGCCAGGTGCCGCTGGGCAACCTGATGTTCAAGATGATCGGCGTGGTGCTGATGATCCCCCTGGTCAACCCCTGGTTCCACCACATGCGCCATGTCGTGCCCGATGTGGGCTCACTGGTGGTGCTGTTCCACCTGGCCTTCAACACCGTGGTGGCGCTGGTGTGCATCTTGCTGACCGGCAAGGTGGCCTGGCTGGTGCAGAAGATCCTGCCCGTGCAGGTGCCTTCGCCCTCGACCTCGCGCCCGCACCACCTGGATGCTTCGGCGCTGAGCACACCCTCGCTGGCCATCTCTTGCGCCGCGCGCGAAGCCCTGCACCAGGCCGACGTGGTGGAGTCCATGCTGATCGGCCTGCAGCAGGTCTGGCAGACCGACGACCAGAAGCTGGCCGAGGACCTGCGCAAGCTGGACGATGAGGTCGACCAGCTGTACTCGGCCATCAAGTACTACATGACCAAGATCTCCCGCGCCGAGCTGGACGAGACCGAAGGCCGCCGCTGGACCGACATCATCAGCTTCACCATCAACATGGAGCAGGTGGGCGACCTGATCGAGCGCGTGCTGCAGGACGTGGAGGACAAGAAGATCAAGAAGGGGCGCCAGTTCTCGCAGGCCGGTCTGGAAGAGATCAACCGCATGCACGGCCACCTGCTGGCCAACCTGCGCCTGGCGATGAGCGTCTTCCTGAACGGCAATGTGCGCGACGCGCAGAAGCTGCTCGAGGAAAAAGCGCGCTTCCGCGATCTGGAGCTGGCCTACTCGGCCAACCACCTGGACCGCCTGTCGGAAAACACGGTGCAGAGCATCGAGACCAGCTCGCTGCACATCGACCTGATCAGCGACCTCAAGCGCATCAACTCGCTGCTGTGCTCGGTGGCCTACCCGATCCTGGAATCGACCGGCGCCCTGGCCCCCAGCCGCCTGCGCGAGCCGGTCGGCGCCCCGCACTGAGCCGGCCCCTTGCAACCATGAAAAAAGCCGCTGTCTCAGCGGCTTTTTTGTGGGCCATGCACGCTGCGGCTCACAGCTGCAGGTACTGCGCCAGGACCAGGCTGGCCTCGGGCGTGAACTGCCCCTGCACCAGCCACTCCATCAGAGTGGCGCGGTCGATGCACTGGAACTGCTGCACCTCGCCATCCTGGTTGACGGGCTGCAGACCGGCCGGCACCGTGGCGCTGAACCAGTCGATGCGCTCGCGCATGTAAGCCACGCCGCCGGGCACCTCGTCACTGGGGCAGGCCAGCTGCACCTGGCCGCCATGCTGCACGTGCAGCAGCTGCGCCACATCCAGGCCGGCTTCCTCCAGGGTTTCGCGGGCCAGGGCCTGCTCCAGAGTGTCGGTGGCCGCCACCATGCCGCCCATCAGCGTGTCCCACTTGCCGGGGTGATTCGGCTTGTGGTCGCTGCGCTGCTGCACCCACATGTGTCCATCGGGCGCCAGGCCGATGAGGTGCACGGCGTGCGTGGCCACGCCCAGCACGCGCACGGCCCCGCGCTCCACCGTGGCCACGCGCTGACCCTGGGGCGTGCAGACGGCGATCTGCTCATCGCGCCAGGGGCCGCTGAGCCCGGTCTCGCGCAGGCGGTGCGCCAGCGCGTTCAGGCCGAAGCTGGCGTCGGGGGCGGTCACGCTCCAGACCTCTCCCAGGCCGGGGGTCTTCTTCTGCGAAATCACGATGCGCTGGCCCAGCAGGCAGTCCACCCCGACCGTATCCAGAAAACCCTGAGCCACCGTGCCGATGACCTGTCCGTTCCACAGCAGTGGCATGCGCGGTTGTGCTGGCCGGCGCTGGGCCTCGTCGCGGAGCTTTTCCAACCAATTCATCATCTCTCCTCGTGGAACTACCAAGGGCGCCGGCGCCTTACAGGGTCAGGATCGTCGACCCCGTGGTCTGCCGGGCTTCCAGCGCCTCGTGCGCCGCGCGCACTTCTTCGAGGGCGTAACGCTGCGCTATGTGAATCTGCACCTTACCGCTGGCCACCACCTCGAACAAGTCGTCCGCCATGGCCTGTGTGGCATCGCGGCCATGGGCGTAGACAAACACGCTGGGACGTGTCACGTACAGGCCCTTGGGCGCCAGTGCCGCCAGACTGATGGGGGGCACCGGGCCCGAGGCGTTGCCGAAGGAGACCATCAGGCCGAAGCGACGCAGGCTGGCCAGCGAACCTTCCCAGGTGTCCTTGCCGACGCTGTCGTAGACCACCTTGACGCCCTGCCCCCCGGTGATGGACTGCACCTCAGCGGCAAAGTCCTGGCTGCGGTAATTGATAGCATGCGACGCACCATTGGCAAGGGCCAGCTGGCATTTTTCATCGGATCCTGCCGTGGCGATCAGCTGCAGGCCCAGGGCCCGGGCCCACTGGCAGGCGATCAGCCCCACGCCCCCGGCGGCGGCATGGAACAGCACGTGGTCACCGGGCTGCAGGCCCTGGGCGGGCAGGCACTGCTTGAGCAGGTACTGCGCTGTCAGCCCCTTGAGCATCATGGCGGCGCCGGTCTCGAAGCTGATGCTGTCGGGCAGCCGGCAGACCTGGGCAGCCGGCATCACGCGGCGCTCGCAGTAGCTGCCGGGCGGGTTGCTGGCGTAGACCACGCGGTCTCCGACTTGGAGATGGGTCACCCCGTCACCCACGGCCTCCACCACGCCTGCGCCTTCCATGCCCAGCTGCAGCGGCAGGGGCAGCGCGTACAGGCCGGAGCGCTGGTAGACATCGATGAAGTTCAGGCCGATGGCATGGTGGCGCAGCAGGATTTCACCGGCGCCGGGCTGGCCCACGTCGCG
Source organism: Comamonas sp. GCA5 (assembly GCF_036541385.1). Lineage (NCBI taxonomy): Bacteria > Pseudomonadati > Pseudomonadota > Betaproteobacteria > Burkholderiales > Comamonadaceae > Comamonas > Comamonas sp. GCA5. The sequence continues at coordinate 17,649 of NZ_JAZHFR010000043.1, forward strand.
CTGCACCAGTTGCAGTACTTCGGGGCCGCCGTGGTGGGTGATCTGGATGGCTTTGCTGGTTGCGGTGGTCATGCGGTGGTGTCTCCTGTGTCTGTATGCATGCGGGCAAGACACCCATCGTGCCACGTCCGGGACCCAGGTTTGTGACACATGCGCGCTACCATTCGTTGATGAGTTCCCCATTGACATTCAGCACGGTGGCCATGCTGACCCTGGCGCCGCTGTTCTGGGCCGGCAATGCCATCGTCGGCCGCCTGGTCCATGACCTGATCTCCCCCTTCACCCTGAACCTGCTGCGCTGGTGCCTGGCCTTTGTGCTGCTGCTGCCGCTGGCTGGCCAGGTGCTACGCAAGAACAGTGCCATCTGGCAGTGCTGGAAACAGTACGCCCTGCTGGGCATGCTGGGCATCGGCAGCTACAACGCCCTGCTGTACCTGGCGCTCAAGACCTCCTCGCCGATCAACGTCACCCTGGTCAGCTCCAGCATGCCGATCTGGATGCTGCTCATCGGCCGCCTGTGGTTCGGCACGACGATCGGCGGCCGCCAGGCGGCCGGGGCCGTGCTGTCGGTGCTGGGGGTGGCCGTGGTGCTGAGCCGCGGCGATGCCCAGCAGCTGCTGGCCCTGCAGCTGGTGCCCGGCGACTGGTTCATGCTGCTGGCCACCATCGTCTGGTCGCTCTACAGCTGGCTGTTGGCCCGCAGCAGCGCGACCATGCCCGGCCAGGAGGCGGTGCGCGGCAACTGGGCGGCGTTCCTGATGGCGCAGATGGTCTTCGGCATCGCCTGGTCGGCCGTGCTGACCGGCGGCGAAGTGGCCCTGGGCGGCTTCGTGCTGCAGCCCAACGCCACGCTGGCCGCGGCCATGCTGTTCATCGTGCTGGGGCCGGCCATCCTGGCCTACCGCTTCTGGGGCGAGGGGGTCAAGCGCGCCGGACCGGCCACCGCCGGCTTTTTTGCCAACCTGATTCCGCTGTTCACGGCCCTGCTGTCCATCCCCGTGCTGGGTGAGGTGCCGCAGCTCTACCACGCGCTGGCTTTTGTGCTGATCGTGGGCGGCATCGTGGTGTCCTCGCGCCGCTAGCCAGTGGCCACCTCGGCCCTGCGCACAAAAAAGCAGCCCATGGGCTGCTTTTTTGTGGGTGGGCGTGATACCGGCTCAGTAGGTGCCAGGGTACAGGCCGCCGTCGGGCAGGATGTTCTGCCCCGTCATGTAGCCCGCCTGCACACTGCACAGGAAGGCGCAGATGGCGCCGAACTCCTCGGCCGTGCCAAAGCGCTTGGCCGGGATCTGCGCGGCCTGCGACTGGCGGATGGCCGCCAGGTCCTTGCCGGTCTTGGTGGCCGCGGCCTGGTGGGTGGCGGCCAGGCGGTCGGTGTCGAACTTGCCGGGCAGAATGCTGTTGATGGTCACGCCCTGGGCGGCAATGCCCGAGCGCGCCAGACCCGCGACGAAACCGGTCAGGCCGCTGCGCGCGCCGTTGGACAGGCCCAGGATGTCGATGGGCGCCTTGACCGCGCTGGAAGTGATGTTGACGATGCGGCCAAAACCGCGCGCAGCCATGCCGTCCACCGTGGCCTTGATCAGCTCGATGGGGGTCAGCATGTTGGCGTCCACGGCCTTGATCCAGGCGTCGCGGTCCCAGTCGCGGAAGTCACCAGGGGGTGGGCCGCCGGCATTCGTGACCAGGATGTCGACATCCCGGCCCGGGCCACCGGCCACGCTGAACACGGCCGCGCGCCCTTCGGCGCTGGTGATGTCGCAGGCCACGGCCAGCACTTGGGCCGCTGGTTGGCCGCTGGCCTTTGCGCGCTCTGCGCTGATCGCTCTCAATTGCGCAGCAGCCTCCTGCAGCGGGCCGTCGGTGCGTGCGTTGATGACCACGTGCACGCCTTCCTGCACCAGGGCCTTGGCGCAGCCAAAACCCAGGCCCTTGCTGGCCCCGCACACCAGGGCCCATTTGCCTTGAATGCCCAAATCCATGTTGTTTGCTCCTTCGCGTTTTACTTCGTCATGCCGGGCTTCTTGGCCCAGCGCGTGAACACAAAAATCCCCACCATCACCAAGCTGGTGCCGGCCACCATCCAGGCGTTGAGCTGTTCGTCCAGCAGCCACACGCCCATCAGGATGGTGGACAGCGGGCCGATCATGCCGGTCTGCGCCGTCATGCCGGCGCCGATGCGCTCGATGGCCATCATCACCATCAGCACCGGGGCCACGGTGCAGGCCGTGGAGTTGAGCAGCGACAGCCACAGCACCTGCGGCGCGACCTGCATGGCCGACAGCGGGTGGGTCAGCAGGAACTGTGCGATGCAGAAGCAACACGCCACGCTGGACGCCAGCCCGACCAGCCGCAGCGAGCCCAGGCGCTTGACCATCTCACCGCTGTAGACCATGTAGATGGCGTAGCTGATGGCGCTGCCCAGCACCAGCAGGCTGCCCAGCACGACATCCGTGCCCTGGGCGCCGACCTCGTGGCCGAAGACCAGCAGCACGCCGCAATAGCTCAGCAGCATGCCCACGCATTGGCCCCAGGTGATGCCGCGCTGGTAGACCACCCAGCCGAAGATCACCACCAGCGTCGGGTTGAGGTACAGGATCAGCCGCTCCAGCGCCGCCGTGATGTAGGCCAGCCCGGCAAAGTCCAGGTAGCTGGCCAGGTAGTAGCCCGAGAAGCCCAGGCCCAGCACGCCCAGCCAGTCCTTGCGCGTCAGCGGCGGCTGGCCGCGGCCGGCCCACCAGGCCATGAGCAGGAAAACCGGCAGCGCAAACAGCATGCGGTACATCAGCAGCGTGACGGCATCCACCCCGTAGCGGTAGGCCAACTTGACGATGATGGCCTTGCCGCTGAAGGCAATCGCCCCCAGCAGGGCCAGCGTCAGCCCCAGCGCTACGCCTTTTTGAGCGCCCTGCGCTGGCGAATCAACACTTTCAGACACTTTAAACCTTCAAAACCAATGGACAGCAGCGCCAGGCGCTACCGTTTTATGCAATTTCAATGCTTGTCGCCGAACAGGCGGTGGTGCAGCCGGCGCAGCGACCACCACACGCTGAGCGCCACCACGGGGATGGCGGCGGCGGCCGTCAGCTCGGGCGACAGCGGCCAGCCCAGCTTCTGCGCCCCCTTGCTCAGGTAGGCGATCAGGCCGGTGATGTAGTAGGTGATGGCGGCGACCGACAGCCCCTCCACCGTGGACTGCAGCTTCAGTTGCATGCCCTGGCGGTGGTTCATGGCCTCCAGCACCAGCTGGTTGCTTTGCTGCTGCTCGATCTCCACACGCGTGCGCAGCAGGTTGCTGACGCGCGAGACGCGTTCGGACAGTGCGTTCTGGCGGCGCGAGGCCCACTCGCAGGTGCTGCGCGCGGGCGACAGGCGACGTTCCATGAATTCGCGGATGGTCAGCAGGCCCGATAGGCGCTCTTCCTGCAGGTCGTGGATGCGGCGGTCCACCAGTTCGAAATAGGCCTTGCTGGCCGAAAAGCGCGAGTGCGTGGCGGCGTATTCGCTCTCCACCTCGCCGGCCAGGCGCGTCAGCCGGTCCAGCAGCAGGGGTTCCTCGTCGCGCTGCGCCTCGCGGATGGCCTTGGCCAGATCGGCCAGTTCCTTTTCCACCGTGCCCAGCACCACCGCCGCCTTGCGCGCAGCGGGCAGGCCCAGCAGCGCCGCCATGCGGTAGGTCTCGATCTCCAGCACACGCTGCACCAGCCGCCCCAGGCGGCGGGCGCTGACACTATCCGAGGGCTTGACCAGGATGCGCGAGTAGCCATCGGCGTGGATGGCAAAGTCCGTGCACACCTCCGTGTGGCCCAGGTGCACCGTGGCACCGGCCAGGGTGTCGTCATTGAGCATCTGCTGCACCAGGTGCTTGATGCCCTGGCCCTCACACTGCGGGTCCTTGACGATCCACAGGTGCACACTGCTCAGGCACTGGCCCGGCAGGTCCTTGAGCCATTGCTGGGGCACCTCTTCCATCGCCGTCTGGGGGCTGCGGGCATTCAGCACCGCCTCGGTCGGCATGGGCACCATGAAGGTCCAGGTGACGAACTCGGTGTGCAACTCCCAGCGCAGGCGGTACGCGCCGAAATCCATGCGCAGGTGGGTGCAATCGGCATCCGGCCCGGTGCGGTGGTGGTTGTGCATCAGGGTCGCCAGGTGGGCACGGCTGGCCTCGCGCTGGGCGGGGTCGGTCAGCATCACCAGGTGCGCAATCGCAGCGGGGCCTTGCACCGGCTCCGCCGGGCGGGCATGCACTTCGTTGTGCAGCAAGGCACGCAAGGGGTGTTGGGAAGGCTGGGGCAGAACAGGCATGAAACGGTGCAGGGCAGCAGCAAACAAGTGCTTATTGTGGGGCTTTCCCCAGGCGTGCGGCGGCGCAAACCAAGTAGCCCCGCATCGCGGGGCGCCCTGCGGGCCGCGCACGGGGCGGCCGCGTCAGAAGGTTTCCCAGTCGTCGTCCGGGCTGGCGGCGGGCCTCGGCACGCCGGGTCTGCACCGCGTCGCGCGCCTGCAGGACGCGCGCGAATTGCGCCCGGTAGGCGTCATCGTGCAGGGCGGCCTCCATGGCCTGCAAGGCTTCGGTGGCGGCCACCCGCCGTTGCTCAAAGCGCTTTTCCAGCTCGATCTGCAAGCGGTTTTCGTTGGTGGCGAACTGCGCGATGCCCAGCTCCAGCCCGGTCATGGCCGCGCCGCGCATGTGCTGGGCCAGCGCAATATTGCGCTCGATCTGCTGCACGTCTTCGCGTGCCTGCTCTAGGGCCTGCTCGGTATTGCTGCGCCCCCACAGGTTGAACAGCATCATCACGACCAGCAAACCCAGGATGGTGGCCCACAGCTTGGGGCCACACGCACGTTGTTCAAATTCATAGTTTGGGCTTCTCTTGTTCCGGCGGTCCGCCCACATGGGGACCTTGCAGCGTGGAACCAAGCGCTCACCGCGCCAGACAGCCCTTGCAGCTGTTGGCAACCATGCGGTGCGGGATGGGCTTTGCGACCCTGGTTTTCACACAGGTGAGTCCTCGGAATACGGATTCTTCTGTAACTTTTTTACAAACAGCGCGCAAAAAAATACCGGCATGGCCATCCAGGATAAAAAAAGCGCCCCGCAGGGCGCTTTTTGAAGGGTCACACACAGGGTGTGCGTCACTCTTCCACGAAGGCTTCTTCGCGCTTGTTCTTCACCGCAGGCAGCGTCACGATGATCAGCAGGATCACCGCCAGCAGCAGCATCACGGCCGAGATGGGACGGGTCACGAACACGGACCAGTCACCCCGCGACAGCAGCAGGGCGCGGCGCAGGTTTTCTTCCATCATTGGGCCCAGGATGAAGCCCAGCAGCAGCGGTGCGGGTTCGGTGCCCAGCTTGTAGAACACATAGCCGATGAAACCGAAGATACCGACCAGCCACACGTCGAACTCGGAGTTCTTGGTGCCGTACACGCCCACCGCGCAGAACAGCACGATGGCGGGGAACAGCCAGCGGTAAGGCACGGACAGCAGCTTGATCCACATGCCGATCATCGGCAGGTTCAAGATGATCAGCATCGCGTTACCCAGCCACATCGAGGCGATCAGGCCCCAGAACAGTTCGGGGTTGCTGGTCATCACCTGGGGACCAGGTTGGATGTTGTGGATGGTCATCGCGCCCACCATCAGCGCCATCACGGCGTTGGGGGGAATACCCAGGGTCAGCAGGGGAATGAACGAGGTCTGCGAGCCGGCGTTGTTGGCCGACTCAGGTGCCGTCACGCCACGGATGTTGCCTTGGCCGAAGGGCACTTCGCCAGGACGCAGCTTGGTCTTCTTTTCGATGGTGTACGAAGCGAAGGCCGACAGCATGGCGCCACCGCCGGGCAGGATGCCCAGGGCCGAACCCAGGACCGTCCCGCGCACCATGGCAGGGAACATCAGCTTCAGGTCTTGCTTGGTGGGCATCAGACCCTTGACCTTGGCCGTGAAAATTTCACGCTCGTCTTCGGGCTTGGACAGGTTGGCGATGATTTCACCGTAGCCGAACACACCCATGGCGATCACGACGAAGTCGATGCCGTCGGTCATTTCAGGGATGTCGAAGCTGTAACGCGCCACACCGGAGTTCACGTCGGTACCGACCATGCCCAGCAGCAGGCCCAGCACGATCATGCCCACAGCCTTCAGCAGCGAACCCGAAGCCAGCACCACGGCCCCGATCAGGCCCAGCACCATCAGCGAGAAGTACTCGGCAGGGCCAAACATGAAGGCCACTTCGGTCAGTGGGGGGGGCAAAGGCAGCCAAGATGATGGTGCCCACGCAACCGGCGAAGAACGAGCCGATGCCCGCAGCCGCCAGCGCCGGACCGGCACGGCCCTTGCGGGCCATCTGGTAGCCGTCGATCATCGTCACCACGGACGAGGATTCACCCGGCAGGTTCACCAGGATCGCAGTGGTCGAGCCGCCATACTGTGCACCATAGTAAATACCGGCCAGCATGATCAACGCAGCCACGGGAGGCAGCGAATAGGTTGCGGGCAGCAGCATCGCGATCGTTGCGACGGGACCCAGACCGGGCAAGATGCCGATCAGCGTACCCAAGATACAGCCGATCAGGCAGTAGATCAGGTTCTGCGCTGTGAAGGCAACGCTGAAGCCCAATGACAGGTGTTCAATCAATTCCACGATTCAAATCTCCTGCTGGCAATTAACCAACGATGAAGGAAGGCCACACGGGGAACTGCAGGCTCAGCGCCCAGACGAACACCACGTAGCTGCCCACGGCCAGCACCGTTGCCAAGATCAAGCATTCCTTGAAGTTGGCTTCCTTGCGGGCATAGCTGGCGATCAGGACCAGGGCGTAGATCGCCACGATCAGACCGAAGCCGGGAATGCCCAGGGCAGGCACACCCACCAGCAAAATGCCGAAGGCAAAGTTGGCGGCCAGGATGAAGAAGACTTGGCGCCAGGCCCACTTGCCCACCGGGTCTCCGTCGCCAGGGCCAGACAGCGTGGCCTTGAACGCGATGACCAAACCGATGATGGACAGCATCACGCCCAGGATCAGCGGAAAGTAGCCAGGGCCCATGCGGGCACCGGTGCCGATGTTGTAGTCGGTTGCACCGATGGCGAAGGCACCACCGACCACCAAATACATCAACCCGGCGAAAAAGTCTTTGTGACTCTTGATTTTCACGAAACGTCTCCCATGAGAGGATTTACGACCGGTGGATTCTGTAAGGAAAGTGAAGGTGAATTCATGTGGATTCCACCTACAGCACGCGTTTTTTTGCCTGCAGAATCAAGCACTTTTCTACGCGTTTATCCCTATTCCACACCCCCTCCGGGCACGTTCCGCAAGGCCGGATAGCCAGCCCGGCACCGCCCCTAGCGCAGGGGGGGCGTGGCCGCCATCACCTCGGCCAGCGTGGTCACCCCTTCGGCCACGCGCAGGGCACCCGACAGGCGCAGCGGGCGCATGCCATCCTGCACGGCCTGGCGCCGCAGCACATCCATGGATGGACTGTGGTTCATGTGCTGGTGCAGGGCTTCGCTGCTGAGCAGCAATTCGTACAGGCCCATGCGGCCCTTGAAGCCCGTCATGCGGCAGGCTTCGCAGCCCACCGGCTGGTAGGGCTGGAAACCGCCCGTGAGCTTCCAGGGGCTCATCATCTCGGCCACCATCTCGCGCGTGGTCTGCGTGTCGGGTTCCTTGCACAGCGGGCACAGCACGCGCACCAGGCGCTGTGCCAGCACCCCCAGCAAGGTGGCGTTGAGCAGGTAGGGCGGCACGCCCAGCTCCATCAGGCGGCTCACGGCGCTGGGCGCGTCGTTGGTGTGCAGGGTCGAGAACACCAGGTGCCCGGTGAGCGCGGCCTGCACCGCCATCTCGGCAGTCGCCGTGTCCCGGATCTCCCCGACCATGATGATGTCCGGGTCCTGGCGCATCAGCGCCCGCAGCCCTTCGGTGAAGCCGAAATCCAGTTGCGGCTGCACCTGGGTCTGGTTGAAGGCAGGCTCGATCATTTCGATCGGGTCTTCCACCGTGCTGACGTTGACCTCCTCGGTCGCCACGCGCTTGAGCGTGGAGTACAGCGTGGTGGTCTTGCCCGATCCCGTGGGACCGGTGACCAGGATGATGCCGTGGGGCCGTTGCACCAGCGACTCCCAGCGCGCAGCATCGTGGGGCGTGAAGCCCAGCTGATCGAGCTGCTTGACGGTGTTATCCGGGTCGAAGATGCGCATCACCATCTTCTCGCCGAACGCCGTCGGCAAGGTGGACAGGCGCATTTCCACCTCTTCGCCGCGCGGATTGCGGGTCTTGATGCGGCCATCCTGCGGCCGGCGCTTTTCCACCACGTCCATGCGCCCCAGCAGCTTGACGCGGGCCAGCATGGCATTGAGCACGCCCATGGGCATGCGGTAGACGGAGTGCAGCACCCCGTCGATGCGAAAACGGATCACGCCCTGCTCGCGCCGGGGCTCCAGGTGGATGTCGCTGGCGCGCTGGTCGAAGGCGTACTGCCACAGCCAGTCCACCACGCGGATCACGCCGGTGTCGTTGGCATCGAGCTGCTTGTTGCTGCGCCCCAGCTCCACCAACTGCTCAAAGCTGGCTGCGGCCGACGCCCCGCCGCTGCGCTGCGCCGAACGCACCGAGTTGGCCAGGGCAAAGAACTCCGCCGTGTAGCGCTGGATGTCCGCCGGATTGGCCATCACCCGGCGCACGTTCTTGCGGGTCTGGCGCTCGACCTCGGCCACCCAGTGCTGCACAAAGGGCTCGGCCGTGGCAATCACGATCTCGCTGTGTCCGACCTGCACCGGCAACACCTTGTGCCGCTGCGCATAGGGCGCGCTCATGGCCTCGCCCACGCGCCCCACATCCACCTTCAGCGGATCGATGCGCTGGTAGCCCATGCCGGTGCTGGCCGCGACAAAGGCCGTCAGGCTCTCCAGGTCCAGCGGCACCCCGTCGCTGGCCCGCGTGACGCCCACGCTGGCCAGGCGGATCAGGGGGTGCTGGCTGCTCTCGGCCGTGGCGCAGCGCGCATGCACGCGCTCGGCCTCGGCCGCGTCGATCACGCCATCCTCGCGCAGCCACTGCAGCACCAGCCGCCACTCCAGGGCACAGCCGCTGTGGGGGCCGTCCACGGCGCGCAAGGACAAGGAAGAGGCGGAAGGGGCTAGGGATGCGTTCATGGCGTGCCAGGAAGTCGGTCGTCAACGGACATTGTGCCGCCTTGGCCCACCCTGGGGCCGGTCCACTCAGGCGTAGGTATCGACCTGGACGCCCAGTGGGCTGTAGTTGGGGCGTTCCTCGGTGCCCTCGGCAACCTGCGGGGAACTGGCCTTACCCGCCGACTTTTGCTGCGCCTGCTGTTGCTGCAAAGCCTGGATCTGCGCCTGGATGGCCTGGATCTGGGCCTGCAGCATCTTCGCGGTCTGCACCTTCAGCTTGGGCTCCATGTCGGAGTTGGCCGTGTCCTTGAGCTTCTGGGTCAGCTCCTTGAGCTGGCCCTGCAGCTTGGCGATCTGGCTGGACACATTGGACGAACTGGTGGCAGCTCCCGGGCTGCTGGAGATGGCGGAAACAGACATATCGGACACCGTAGAAACAAAAAGAAAGCGACCAGTGTAGGTCTTTCGCCGGCCTCAGTCTGCGGACAGATCCGCTGCGGGCTCGATGCGCTTGAACACCTTGAGCCACTTGGTCGCCGGCAGGCCCCAGCGCGCCTGCACGGCCTCGGCCCGGGCCTGCAGCTCCTCGCGCGCCAGCGGTATGGCCACGCGCTGCGCCAGCACGATGGTGTTGCCCTCGCGCGTCGGCCGGAAGGCCCAGACATGGCCTGCGCCGAAGGCCTCGGTGATCTTGTCCAGGCTGCGCTGGTAGCTCGAGGCCCGACCGAACAGGTTGACCGTCATGCTGCCCTCGGGGGTGAGCATGGCGCGGCAGTCGGCATAGAACTCCACGCTGTCCAGCACCGGTGCGGCCGCGTTGTGGTCGTACAGGTCCACCTGCAGGGCATCGACTGTGCCTTGCCAGCGGGGCTGGAGGATCTCCAGCGAGGCATCACCCAGCACCACCTCCAGCATGTCGTTGTCCGGCGGCAGCTTGAACCAGCTGCGGCAGATGTTGACCACCAGCGGGTTGATCTCGATCGCGGCGGTGCGCATCTTGAGCTTCTTGTAGTGGAACTTGGTCAGCGCGGCCGCGCCCAGGCCCAGCTGCACGGCGCGGCGCTCGGCCACGCTGTCGGGGTCGACGAACAGCAGCCAGGCCATCATGCGCTGCACGTATTCCAGGTCGATCTCGAACGGCTCCTTGAGCTTCATCGAGCCCTGCACCCAGGGCGTGCCCAGGTGCAGGTAGCGGGCCACGCCATCGTCCGAGACGCTGACCTGGGGCAGGCCGTCGTCGCCCGATGTGCTGGAGTTCTTCTTGCGTGCTGCCACGGTTCAATCGTCTTTCTGTAAAAGGCCTGCCGCCTGCATCACCGCGCGCCAGGCGGCCAGCTTGCGCTCGAAGCTCCAGGCGGCGTTCGCCGGGCTGGTCGAGGGCAGTGGGTACACCTGCAGCCCCAGGCCGGCAAGCTGGCGGGCGTGCTTGTAGCTCTCGCCCCCGTTGTGCGCCACGGCCTGCAGCTGCGGACATGCGGCGCGCAGGGCCGCGAAGTCGTTGATCTGCGGCACGCGGATGGCGCTGTCCAGGCTGCCGCGGCGCTCACAGCTGTCGTACACATCCCACAGCCCCAGACCCCGCGCCAGCAGCCACTCGCAGCGCGCGCCATAGGCGTCCCGCCCGGGCTGCGGCACGGTGGGCCACAGGGCGGCCAGGAGGGGCCAAAACTTGTTCTGCGGGTGGGCGTAGTACTGCTGCGCCTGCAGCGAGGCCACACCGGGAAAGCTGCCCAGAATCACCAGCCGCGTGCGGCCGTCGGCCACGGGGGCCAGTCCCTGCAGGCGGTCGTTGGGAAGGGTGGGCATCACGGACATGGCGCCCGATTGTGCGGGCAAATGCATGGCGGCGTGTCCTGCACAGGATTACAAAACATAGCTGGCTGCGCAGAATTGGCGAGGGCTGAAGGCATAAAACATGCAGATTCTCAGTCCGTGGCAGCCACCGGCCAGGCCGGCAGGCCACGCAGCGCCGCACGGGCGTTGCGGCCCGTGGCCTGGCCAGTGCCGGCAGCGGCAGGCTGCG
>NZ_JAZHFR010000044.1:0-28325 GCF_036541385.1 Comamonas sp. GCA5
GGCGCCCGTCAGTCCCGCGGCGGCCAGGCTGCCCCGGCCTTGCGGGCCGCGGATGCCCAGGCCGTGCGCGTCGTCCAGCATCAGCAGGGCGTCGTAGCGTTCGCACAGGGCCAGCAGGCCGGGGATGTCGGCCACATCGCCATCCATGCTGAACACGGCATCGCTGACCACCAGCTTGCGGGCGCAGGGGCTGGCCGCCAGCAGGGCCTCCAGGGCGGCCAGGTCGCCATGCGGGTAACGCTGGATGCTGGCGCGCGACAGGCGGCAGCCGTCGATCAGGCTGGCGTGGTTCAGTGCGTCCGAAAAAATGCCATCACCCGCACCGACCAGGGCCGGAATGACGCTGGCATTGGTGGCAAAGCCGGCATAGAAGTACAGCGCACGCGGCAGCTGCAGGAACTGCGCCAACTCCTGCTCCAGCGCCGCATTCGCCGTGCTGTGGCCGCTGACCATGGGCGAGCCGCCCGAGCCCACGCCAAAGTGCAGCGCCGCATCGCGCGCGGCCTCGATCAGTGCCGGGTGCAGGGCCAGGCCCAGGTAGTCGTTGCTGCAGAACTGCAGCATGGGCTGGCCGTTGACGGTGATGTGCGCACCCTGCTGCGGCGCCACGGTGCGGCGGGTGCGGCGCAGTTGCTGGGCATCCAGCGCCGCCAGCTGCCGGGGCAGGGCCTGCAGCCAGGAGGTGGGAGAGAGGGTGTTCATGGCTGGGAGTCCTTTCGAGCAGCCGCTGCCCCTTGGGGGCACGGCGACCACACGCCGTGGAGGGTGTGGGAGGGCGGGGTTATTGCCACGCGAGGGGCAGTTGGACGGGGACGGCGCGCGCATCGGGCTGCGCTTGCCAGGGAATGTCGGCCAGCAGCGGTGCACCCAGGTGCTGGCGCAGGTAGGCCAGGTTGGCCTCGGGTTCGCGCATCTGCGGATCGACGCGGCTGGCGATCCAGCCCGCCAGCGGCAGCCCGCTGGCGCGGATGGCATCGGCCGTCAGCAGGGCGTGGTTGATGCAGCCCAGCCGCAGGCCCACCACCAGCACCACCGGCAACTGCAGGGCCACGGCCAGATCGGCGATGCGCAGGCGGGGGGACAGCGGCACCTGCCAGCCGCCTGCGCCTTCCACCACCACGGCATCGGCCTGGGCCGCCAGCTGCTGGTAGGCCTGCAGGATGGGCGCCAGCTGCACGGTGACGCCCGCACGGTCGGCAGCGATGTGGGGCGAGACCGGGTCGGGCAGCAGCACCGGGTTGTCGAGCTGCGGCGGCACCACCAGGGTGGAGGCCGCGCGCAGCGCCAGGCTGTCCTCGTTGGCCCAGCCGCCCCGGCCATCCGGCTCGGCCCCGGACGCCACCGGTTTCATGCCCACCACCCGGCGGTGGTGCCGCGCCAGGGCGTGCAGCAGGGCGCAGCTGGACAGGGTTTTGCCGACGCCAGTGTCGGTGCCGGTGACAAAGCAGGCAATCATGGTTGGGGCTCCTGATCAGTGTTTTTTTAGGTGGGATGTGGTTGATTTGACGGCAGAGGCCGGGAGTTCGCCCCGGCGGCCGAGTGACTTTCTTGTCCGCGACAAGAAAGTCACCAAAGAAGCGCGTCTGCCGACGGCTGTCCGGCGGAACTCGCTGCGCGCCTGTGGCGCTACGCTCACACAGCCGCCGGAAATCAGAAGGACTTCCAGGCAGTGCGCGACGCCTGCGCGCGCAAGGGAGGCGCTGTGCTGCTTCACTTGTGCATGCTGCATCGCGGTGCTGGTTCTCCCTGCAGACCTGCCGCAGCAGCGCTGCGAGACCGGGCTGCCATCCAGTCCCTGACTTGCCGTGGCTGCCTGAGCGCAGCGCACCAGCGCGCAGCGAGTTCCACGGCAGGTATCGCTAAGCGCATCTTGGGTTCCTTTCTGGGCGCCACCAGAAAGGCACTCGCCCGCCGGGGCGAACCCCCGGCCTCTGTCCTGCAACACGACAAGCTGTTTGCCAAGCCACCGTATCCAAGCCGAATGCTTATGCATCGTTTAGGCCTCTAGCGCTTGATGCAACTACGCTGAAAGCTCTGCTTCTTGCAGCAAGCAGTCCTCCAGCGCTGCCAGCGCCTGGGTTGCCAGGTGCTGCACCTCGTCGGCATCCAGCACATACGGCGGCATGCAGTACAGCGTGTGGCCGATGGGCCGCAGCAGCAACCCGCGGGTGCGCGCGGCGGCGTGGTAGCGCTGGGCAAAGTCGGGCAGCGCCGTCTCTACATCCCAGGCCCAGACCATGCCCATCTGGCGGGCGTGGCGCACGCGCGGGTGGGTGTTGAGCGGGGCGAAGGCGGTGGTCAGCTGCGCCGCCAGCGCGCGGTTGGCCTGCAGGGTGTCGAGCTGCTCGAACAGCTCCAGTGTGGCCAGCGCGGCGCGGCAGGCCAGCGGGTTGCCGGTGTAGGAGTGCGAGTGCAGAAAGGCCCGCGCCGCCTCGGTGCCGTAGAAGGCCTGGTACACGGCGTCCGTGGTCAGCACCGCCGACAGCGGCAGGGTGCCGCCGGTCAGTCCCTTGGACAGGCAGATGAAATCCGGCGTGATGCCGGCCTGCTGGTGGGCAAACAGGCTGCCCGTGCGGCCAAAGCCGGTGGCGATCTCGTCGACCACCAGGTGCACCTGGTAGCGGTCGCACAGCGCGCGTGCCTGGCGCAGGTAGGCAGGGTCGTACATCGCCATGCCGGCGGCGCACTGGATCAGCGGCTCCACGATCAGCGCGGCGGTCTGTGCGTGGTGCTGCTGCAGCCAGGCCTCCAGCGCCGCAGCGGCGCGGTGGGCCACGTCGGCAGCGGTTTCACCGGGCTGGGCGGCACGCGCATCGGGGCTGGGCACGGTGGCGGACAGGCGCACCAGGGGCGCATAGGCGCTGCGGAAGATGGGCACGTCGGTGACGGACAGCGCCCCCACGGTCTCGCCGTGGTAGCCCCCGGCCAGGCCGACAAAGGCGTTCTTTTCGGGCCGGCCGACGTTGCGCCAGTAGTGGGTGCTCATCTTGAGCGCCATTTCGGTGGCCGACGCGCCATCGCTGCCATAGCTGGCGTGGCCCAAGCCGGTCAGTGCGGCCAGCTTTTCCGACAGCTCGACCACGGCCGCGTGGGTGCAACCGGCCAGCATGACGTGGTCCAGCTGCTGCAGCTGATCGGTCAGTGCGGCACGGATGTGTGGGTGGCTGTGGCCGAACAGGTTGACCCACCAGGAGCTGATGGCATCCAGGTAACGGCGGCCTGCGGTGTCATACAGCCACGGCCCCTGTGCACGTGCCACGGCCAGCAGGGGCTCGGTCTCGTGCCGTTTCATCGGGGTGCAGGGGTGCCAGACGGCCGCGAGGCTGCGGGTGGCGAGGTCAGAGGGGGTCATCGCAATAACTCCTGAACGCGTTGCGAGAGACATGCTTCAGCCGCTGGGTTGTTAAAAAAGTAGAGCGGTTGGTGCTGGCTGGGATTGGGGTGGTTGGCTGAATGGCCTTGAACTTTTGAGAACACTTTGTGGGGTTTGTCGACGGAGGCCGGGATTTCGCCCCGGCGGCCGAGTGACTTTCTTGTCCGCGACAAGAAAGTCACCAAAGAAGCGCGTCTGCCGACGGCTGTCCGGCGGAGCTCGCTGCGCGCCTATGGCGCTACGCTCATACAGCCGCCGGAAATCAGAAGGACCTCCTTGAGGTGCGCGACGCTTGCGCGCGCACTTTGGCGCGTTGCCTTTTCACTCGTGCATGCTGGAGCACAGCGCTGGTGCTTCGCAGGCCTGCCGCAGCTTTGCTGCGAGACAGGCATGCCATCCGCCACCTGACTTGCCGTGGCTGTCTGAGCGCAGCGCTGCCAGCGCGCAGCGAGTTCCACGGCGAAGCACTTGGCAGAGTCGCTTTTGCTTGCCTCCTTTCATTTGGCGAGACAATGAAAGGAGGTCGCCCGCCGGGGCGAACTCCCGGCCTCTGTCCTTGGATACATCGCTGTAGCCAAAACAAGCTAAATCACCACCAGAACCAGACTTATCAAGCGCTATCAGCTCATCTTTTGAAAAGCTTCATTCCGCGCTGGTGGTGGTCTTCAACCCCTGCAGCCCCAGCTTGCGCAGCAACGTGGTGTCAGCCTCCACATCGGGGTTGCCCGTCACCAGCAGCTTGTCGCCGTAGAAGATGGAGTTGGCGCCGGCCATGAAGCACAGCGTCTGCACGGCTTCGCCCAGTTGCTGGCGGCCAGCCGACAGGCGCACCCGCGCGGTGGGCATGGTGATGCGGGCCACGGCAATCACGCGCACGAAGTCCAGCGGGTCCACCGGTTCGCTGTCGGCCAGCGGCGTGCCGGGGACGCGCACCAGGCTGTTGATGGGCACGGACTCGGGGTAGGGATTCAGATTGGCCAGCTGCGCGATCAGCCCGGCGCGGTGCACCGGCGCTTCGCCCATACCGATGATGCCGCCGCAGCACACGCTGATGCCGGCGCCGCGCACGGCGGCCAGGGTGTCCAGGCGGTCCTGGTACTGGCGGGTGCTGACCACGTCCTGGTAGTACTCGGGCGCCGTGTCCAGGTTGTGGTTGTAGTAGTCCAGTCCGGCCTCGCGCAGCGACTGGGCCTGGTGGGGTTGCAGCATGCCCAGCGTGGCGCAGGTCTGCAGGCCCAGGCCTTTCACGGCAGCGATCAGTTCGTTCATCTTCTCGATGTCGCGGTCCTTGGGCGCACGCCAGGCGGCGCCCATGCAAAAGCGGGTGGCACCGGCATCCTGCGCGGCCTTGGCGGCGCGGGTGACTTCCTCCACGCTCATCAGCTTTTCGGCCTTCACGCCCGTGTCGAACTCGGCCGCCTGCGGGCAGTAGCCGCAGTTCTCGGGGCAACCGCCGGTCTTGACCGACAGCAGCGTGGCCAGCTCGATCTCGCCATCGGGCCAGTGCTGGCGGTGCACGGTCTGGGCGCGGTACAGCAGCTCCATGAAGGGCAGGTCCAGCAGTTGCTGGACGGCCTCGACCGACCAGCGCTGGTGACCGCTGTCGGTGACGGGGGCGGCAGGCTGGTGCCAGTGCATGGGCTGGGCCACAGGGGGGGCGCAAGTCTCGCTGGGGTGGGACATGGAATGGTTCCTCGAAAAGCCTGCAAGCAGGGATGCCATTCATTGTCAGCACAAAAAATCGATTGTCCGCAGCGAAAAGTTGGTGGCTGGGTTTGGCAGGAGATGCTGTGGGTTGGGTTAATTTTGGCGGTTGAATAAAGGAAGTTGGCTGGTTTTGCAGGGGTGTTGTCAGCGGGCTTTGGCTTTTGTGTGCAACGTGCAGCGATTGGCGCTCAATTGCAGGGAGTGGACGGGCCGCAGTTGCATCAATTGCTGCAAAAAGACGGCATTTATCGGTATGAATTCGCGGTAGTTACGGTTTTTGGCAAAAAATCCAAAATATTTTGTATGGTGAAATGAAAAAACTGCAGCCCCTGAAAAACAGTGGTTAAAAGTTGAGTGAATTAAAGGGGAATGGCGGTGTGGTGCTGGGGTTTCAAAAACCATAGCGGAATGCGTAGTCTTTGCAGGGTGTGCCGCCTGTTTGGATGGTGACTGCGTGGAACAGATAGATGCCTGGTGTGCGTCATCAGGTCGACAAGGCCTTGCGGTCTTGTGGGGTGGTGGCGGGTATGGCGCCGTCAGCGGAGCCGTAGTAGGGCACGGTGGAGGGTGTGTCCAGTCCGGCCTAGTCTTCCCTGCAACTAGGTGGTGTGGTGATGCCTGTGCCGGAGTGCACGGTGAACCGTGGGGCAAGCCGGTGGCCCTGGTGGCCGTGCGCAGCGTGCAACGGTGTTCGGGTGGAAGGGGGCGGTGGCCGTCTTGCGGAGGCGGCGGGGTTGGCGATGCCCGACGGAGCGCTGCGCGGGCCAGTGCCTCGCCTTTCGCGCTTGCTCGCCCTCAGTCGCGCTCGTACAGCTCTTCTTCGAGTTCCAGCGGGGCGCTGGCGGTCGTTGCGGCTGGGCGGTAGGCCAGGCGCACGTAGATGGGGGCGTAGGCCTCGGCCTGGGTGATTTCGATCAGGGTTTCCTTGCCCAGCTCCAGCAGGGCAATGAAGGTGACGACCAGCACGGTGCTGCCCTTGCTGGGGTCGAAGATGCGCTCGAACTCCACAAAGCGCTGGCCTTGCAGCTGTTTGAGGATCTGGCTCATGTACTCGCGCACCGACAGCTCTTCGCGCGTGATGCGGTGGTGCTGGACCAGCTTGGCGCGCTTGAGGATGTCGCGCCAGGCGGCTTGCAGCTCGCCCACCGCCACATCGGGAAAGCGGGGCTGCAGGCTTTGCTCGATGTGCACCTGGGCCTTGAGGAAATCGCGCCCGTACTGCGGCAGGGTGCTGATCTGCTGCGCGGCCAGCTTCATCTTCTCGTACTCGAGCAGACGGCGCACCAGCTCGGCGCGCGGGTCTTCGGCTTCTTCCTCGCCCTCTTTCTTCTTGGGCGGCAGCAGCATGCGCGACTTGATCTCGATGAGCATGGCCGCCATCAGCAGGTACTCGGCCGCCAGCTCCAGGTTGCGGTTGCGGATCTCGTCCACATACCGCAGGTACTGCTGGGTCACCGCCAGCATGGGAATGTCGAGGATGTTGAAGTTCTGCTTGCGGATCAGGTACAGCAGCAAGTCCAGCGGGCCTTCGAACGCTTCCAGGAACACCTCCAGCGCATCCGGCGGGATGTAGAGGTCGTTCGGGAGCTTGAACAGCGGCTCCCCGTACAGGCGCGCCAAAGCCACCTGATCGACCACGTCGGGCATCAGGTCGGCGTTGGCCGATGCCGCCGTGGCAGGCAGCTCGGCAGGTGCGGTGTCGGGGGCGCTATCGCTCATGCGGATTCAACAACAAGAGCGCCCGGCGCTTGCTGGGGAAGGGCCGGGCCATGAAAACACGGACAAAGTGCTTTCAGTTGTGGGTCTGGTAGACGTAGGGCTGCTGGGCCACACGGGCTTGCTCGGAGTCGGCTTGCACTTCGTAGTTCACCTGCTTGTCCCACAGCAGGGCGCGGCCGGCCAGTTGCAGGGCTTCCAGCTGGGGCTTGTCCTTTTTCATCTGGTTGATGAAATCGGTGACTTCGGATGTGTAGTGGGGACGGGCAAAAATGGACATGGACTGGTAACCTCTCTGGATCAAGGATTCTACCGGGACCACTGTCCATGAACTTTTTCAACCGTCTGACGGCCACCGTGGCAGCGGTGGCCACCTGTGTGCTGACCCTGGTGGGCTGTGACCAGCAGAAGATCGACACGCTGGAAGAGGGGCTGTCCACGGAGGTCGACGTGCGCAAGGCCTTTGGCGAACCCGAAACCATCTGGCCTGAAACCGATGGTTCGCGCACCTTCGAGTACCCCCGCCAGCCCATGGGGCACCGCAACTACATGATCACCATCGGCCCCGATGGCGTGATGACGGCCCTGCGCCAGGTGCTGACCCCGCATGTGTTCGAGCAGGTGCAGCCCGGGATGACGCAGGAGCAGGTGCGGCGTTTGCTGGGCAAGCCGGCCCAGCGCATGACCTACGAGCGCAAGCAGGAGACCGACTGGGACTGGAACTGGATCGACCCGCCCAACCAGGAGATGGAGTTCACGGTCACTTTTGGTGCGAATGGCTCCGTGAAGAAGAGCGGCAGCCGCATCAAGCAGCAGCAAGGCGACCGCTGAGCCCAGGCGGGCGATGGCGCGCAGGACCGGAAAATGCTCTAATTGTTGCGTTGCAGCAAAATACCTGTCAGCGCCGGGACCCGGTGCTGCGTTGTGAGTCCTGCACCCCTGGGTCGAATCCGGGTGGCGCATTTCTTGCTTGATTGCAGCATTGATGTATGCGGGGCGGCCACAAGCCGGCTCCCCAGAAAAACGGTACCCGCCATGAGCACCACCACCACTTCGCCCGTTTCCGAGCCTGCGCTAAGTGCGCCAGCCTCTGCCCCTGTCCAGGTCGCCCGGCACGGCCGCTATGAAGATGCCCAGGCCCTGTTCTCGGGCTCGCTGTTCGTTGGCATCGCCATGATGATGTATGCCCAGGCCGGGCTGCTGACGGGCAGCACCGCCGGTCTGGCCTTCGTGCTGCACTACGCCACGGGCGTGTCCTTCGGCGGCATCTACTTCCTGATCAATATCCCGTTCTACTGGTTCGCGTGGAAGTACGTGGGCCGGGAATTCACGGTCAAGACCTTTCTGTCGGTGGCCCTGCTGTCGGTGATCACCGAGTTCGGTCCGCAGTTCATCCACATCGATTACCTGCACCCCGCCTTTGCGGCGATTGCGGGTGGGCTGCTGATGGGCACCGGCGTGCTGTTCCTGGCGCGGCACCGCTCCAGCCTGGGGGGCGCCACCATCGTCTCGCTGTATGCGCAGGACCGCTGGGGCATCCCGGCGGGCAAGGTGCAGATGGCCATCGACTGCGTGGTGGTGGCCCTGGCGCTGTGGGTGGTGCCCTTCGAGCGCGTGGCCTGGTCGGTGCTGGCCGCCGTGGTGATGGGGATTTTTCTGGCCGTCAGCCACCGCCCCGGGCGTTATGCCGGTCAATAAAGAGAGCTGATAGCGCAATACAGATAAGGGCTGGAAGGCTATTTGATACATAAAAGCCCCGCAGGCGCAACATCTGCGGGGCTTTGTCTTGGGCTGGGTGGGCTGCGATGCGCTCAGCCCACCGTGATGGTCTTGCTGGCCGTCAGCGTGGCGCCCTGGTCGTCCTTCCAGAACATGGTCAGCTCGCCGCTGTGGCGTGCCTTGAAGGTGAACTCGATATAGGGGTTCTGGGCGATGGAGGTGCCGGGGGCCCAGGTGAAGATCAGCTTGCCGCCGAGCTTGGCCTCGAAGTGGCTGAGGATGTGGCGCGGGCGGGGCTTGCCGGTGGAGGGGTCGACGCGTAGGCCGGTTTCCATGACGTGCTCCATCTGCGCGCGCACGCGCAGGATGTCGCCGGCCTTGGGCTTTTCATTGCTGACCCAGACGCGGGCCGGTTTGTTCATGCTCATGGTGTGGCTCCTTTCACATGCCGCAGCCGCTGGCGGCCACGGTGACGGCCTGCTTGGCCGCCAGGACCTTGCCGCTCTTCATGCGCGCCAGCACGTGCACGGTCTGCGACTGGCTCAGGCGGATGCGCACGGCCGCCTCGGCTGTGCCGGTGTCGGCGGTGAACTGCATGCGGCAGGCCAGCGGGATGGGGTTGAGCTCGGCCACCACCATCAGCTCCTCGCACCAGTCCTGCTCGGTGATCGGCAGGGTGACCTTGGCCTTGACGGGCACGGCGCTGGGGTTGTCGGCCAGTACCGGCACGTCCAGCTGCAGCCCTTCGGCCTGCGGCGTGGCGCTGCCGATGAACTGCTCCATGGTTTTCTTGAATTCCACGGGGTTGGGGGCCAGGGGGCCGACCAGCGGCGTTTTCGCCGTGGCTTGGGCCAGTGCCGCACCGGGCAGGGCCAGGCTGGCCCCTGCGGCGGCGGCGCCGGCCACCAGGTGGCGGCGGGTCAGGGAAGGTGCAGGTTTCATATCAGTGCGGGGAGACGATCTGGAGGGTGCGTGGGGGCTGTCGCGGGCCTCCACCGTCCGGCCGGGGCCGCAGGGTGGAGGGCGCGCTGCGCTCAGATGCCGAGGAAGTCGCTGAACTTGCCGTTGATCCAGGCAAAGTCTTCCTTGACCAGATCGGGCGTGCGCACGTCCATGTCGATCTGGGTCTGGTTGACCTGGCCGTTGGCGTCCACTTCGTATTCGAACTTCACCGAGATTTCTTCCTGTGGGTCGCCATTGACCATCATGTAGCACAGGTTGTCGGGCAGCAGCGGGGTGACCTCCTGGCCGGCCACGCGCTGGGCGATGTTCTTGGCCACGATCTTACCGATGTAGTTGGCCACGTGGGCGCTCTTGGGGTAGTGGCCGAACTGGGGCGAGATGGCCCCCATCAGGTCGCCCACGAAGTACACGCGGTCGTCGCTGTTGGCGGTGAAGTAGCGCACGTTCATGTCGGCCCAGCCCGTGGGCTTGCCGTCGGGGGTCTTGCCGATCAGGTCGGCCCACCACACCATCTCGGCGGCCTGGTGGGGCGGCATGAGGATGGCGTCGTCGAACTGGAACTCGCCGGCCGCCGTCTTGATGCGCTTGTTGAAGGGGTCGACCTCCTGCACGCGGGCGTTGGGCACGTGGGTGATGATGTCTGCGTACAGCTCGTCGAAGGCCTGCTTGTAGCCCACGCCGATGGGCGCGATCTTGGGCTTGGGGTCCAGGATCAGGATCTTGCCGGGGATCTTGTGCTTCTTGATGTGCCAGGCGATCAGGCAGGCGCGCTCGTAGGGCGAGGGCGGGCAGCGGTGCGGTGGCGGGGGCAGGGTCATGACCAGGGTGCCACCCTTGAAGTTCTTGACCTTGCTCTTGAGTGCCAGCATCTCCTGGTTGGGGATGTAGGCGTTGGGAAAGTGCTTGCGCGTGTAGTCGATGGCCTTCTGGTCGTTGCCGAACCAGGCTTCGTAGTCGTTGCGGATGCCGCCGGACAGGATCAGGAAGTCGTACTCGATCAGGCCGTGGGCGGTGCGCACCAGCTTCTTGTCGCGCTCGAAGCCGGTGACCTCGGTCTGCAGCAGCTTGTAGCCGTACTTGTTGGCGGAGTGCAGCATGTCGCGGTTCACGAAATCGGTGTTCACGATGTCGATCAGCCACTTGTTGCTCATGGGGCCGGACCAGAACGTGGGGTTGCGCTCCAGCAGCACCACGTCGGAGTTGGGGATCAGCTCGCGCAGGTAGCGCGCGGCCGTCATGCCCCCCCAGCCGCCGCCGCAGATCACGATGCGCGGGCCCTTGCCTTCGCGCGGCAGGATGCGCGACTGGGGCGTCATGATGGTCGGGGCGGCCAGCGTGGCGATGGGCACGGCCGCCGCAGCGGCCCCCAGGGCCATCGCGGGCGGGGTCATCAGAAAGTGGCGTCGTTGCAGGGTCATGGTTCCTCCTTGGGGTGGGAAATCGGGTCAATCCAATCGACAGGCCGGTGCATGCAGGTGCCGCCGCAGGGCTTGCGGCGACCAGATTGCAAAGGGAACAGGGCAGGACCATGCCGGATGACCATGCTGGTGCAACAACACGGGGCGGCGGGCAGTGTTCAGGCTCCTGGCGTGGCAGGAGCCACATCCATTGCGTCAACGAAACTCAGGGCGCAGGCTTGAGCGTTGGGCGCAAGCACTGGGGCAACCAGGTACTTGCGGGCAAGGATGGGTAAATCCCTCTCAGCCGTCACGCGGCACAAGCAGAGCTGTCTGGGGCGCGATTCTAGACCAGGGGGGCAAAAAGCTACCAATTGCAACTGGTGCGCTCGGTCAAGTGCGCCGGCCCCACAGTTGCAGGCACAGGACGCTGCCCAGCACGATGCCGGCCACGGCCGGCCCGGTGGCCCAGGCCAGGGTGGTGATGCCGGTCAGCCCCTGGCCGATCGAGCAGCCTGCGGCCAGCAGGCCGCCAAAGCCCATCAGCCAGCCGCCGATGGCGCTCCGGGCCAGCTGGGCGGGGCTGTTGAACCCTTCCCAGCGTGCGGTGCGGCTGGCCAGGGCCGCGGCCCCTGCACCCACCAGCACGCCCAGCACCATGGCCGAGGCGGCATCGAACTCGCGGCCCACGGCCACCTGCACATACAGCAGCGTCTCTGCGATGGGAGAGATGAAGCTCAACGAGGTCAGCCGGGCCGGATCGAAGGGGTCGACGCCGACCGTGGCGCTGATCCACCAGCCCACGGCCACCAGGGCGCCGATCACCAGGGCCGACAGCGCTTGCAACGGGCTGTGGCGCAAGGCCGGGCGGTACAGGGCATAGGCCATCAGCAGCAGTGCAGGAACGATAGCAAGCAGCGCATAGATGGCGCCGGCAGACCAGCCCTGGGCCTGCAAGGCATGGGACACGGTGGCATGTTCGGCGGCGGTGGGCGCCAGGCCCTGGAACCACTGGCGCAGCGGCACCAGGATGCCGGTGGAGCTGGCCTGCGCGCCCAGGGCCAGAAACACCACGGTCACGAGGGCGCGCAGGTTGCCGCCGGCCAGCAGCACCAGCGAGCGCGCACCGCATGCATTGGCCAGCACCATGCCCAGCGCAAACACGGCGCCACCGAAGAACACCCCGGCGATGGAGAAGTTGGGCCGCACGATCTGGGCGTTGCCCAGGTCCACCAGGCCGGCCCACTGCAGGCCCTGCGAGGCCAGCAGGGCCACGGCCACGGCCAGGGCGAACGCCTGCAGCGCCGGCGCGCTGCCGCGGGGCTCGGCGCCATCCAGCCCCAGGCTCTGGCGCAGGCCGCGCAACAGGCAGAAACGCCCCAGGCGCGCGGCGACACCAAAGGCCACGCCCAGGAAAAAGGTCAACCACAACAACATAGCAATTCCTCAAGCAGCGCGCATGCTAAACCAAGCGGGACACCAGGCAGAAGCCACGCATGCCAGGGGCGGACAAGCAATCCCCCGGTGCCATGCGGGGAGGCCCGTGGTTGGCGCAGTCCTGCGCCAGCCCGTCCGACCCGGGCGCCATCGGGCGGCCCAGCCCATAAAAAAAGGAGCGCGCACTGCGCTCCTTGGCATGGTAGGGGCCTGAATGCTCAGATTCTCAGGCCCGCACGGCAGGGGGATGCCCCCTGCGGTTGCCCTGGATCGCGCCCCCGGCCACCAGGGCCAGCAAGCCAGGGCTGCCCCGCAGCGGCACCCGACATCCCCTTTCCCGCCACACCCAGGGTGGTGCGCCAAGGGGGCGGGCAGCGCCCCAGGGGCGTCGCCATCAGCGGTCCCAGATGTCCGTGCTGATGGCCTTGTACCAGGCCGCGCCGTAGACGGCCTCGGCCTTGCGGAAGCCCGCATCGGCATTGGCTGGGCTGACGCCACCGGAGCCAGGCACCTCGATCAGCTTGCCGGCCTCGCTGCGGTACACGCCCGCCACCGAGATGCCGTAGTCCGTGCCGATCAGGCTGTAGCAGGTGTTGGCGAAGGCCGCCTGGGGCTGGGGCTGTCCGGTCAGCTCGGCCGCAATCGCGGCGGCAGCCACCTTGCCCTGGGTGTTGGCGGCAAAGCCCGACTTGGGCATGGGCGCGGCCTGGGTGGCATCGCCCAGCACATAGACGTCCTTCACCAGGGTGGACGCGAAGCTGTCGGGCTGGATCGGCACCCAGCCGCTGGCATCCGTGACCCCAGCGCGGTCGGCGATGAAGCCGGCCTTCTGCGGCGGGATGACGTTCAGCACGCTGGCCTGGTGCTTGGTGCCGAAGGCGGTCTCCACCACGCGCTGCTTGGCATCCACCCGCACGACCTGGCCGTCGTCCGACTGCTTGACCCATTCGATCATGTCGCCGTACAGCGCCTTGTAGCCCTGCAGGAACAGGCCCTGCTTGGAGAAGGCGTCCTTGTTGTCCAGCAGCAGGATCTTGCTCTTCGGCTTGTGCTGCTTGAAATAGTGGGCCACCATGGCCGCGCGCTCGTAGGGGCCGGGCGGGCAGCGGAAGGGGTTGGCCGGAATCACCATCACAAAGGTGCCGCCGTCTTCCATGGCTTCCATCTGCTGGCGCAGCAGCTGCGTCTGGGTGCCGGCCTTCCAGGCGTGCGGCGCCAGCTGCGCGGCGGCTTCGTCATAGCCTTCCAGCGCGCCCCAGCGCATGTCCACGCCGGGGGACAGCACCAGCTTGTCGTAGCGCAGGGTCTTGCCATTCGACAGCTTGACGCTGCGTGCTGCGGTGTCCACATCGTCGGCACGGGCGTGGACCACCTCCACGCCGGCCTTGCGCAGGCCGTCATAGCCGTGGCCAATGCTCTCGAACGAGCGCAGGCCAGCCAGGTACAGGTTGGAGAACGGGCAGGTGTAGAAGCGTTCGGCGGGCTCGACCAGGGTCACGCGCACCTGGGGGGCGCGCTGCTTCAGGTAACGCGCTGCGGTGGCGCCCCCAAAGCCGCCACCGACCACCACCACGTGGGCGGAGCCGGCCTTGGCCTGCACGATGGAGGGCAGGGCCAGCGTGGCGGCACCGGCCATGGCGCTGCCCAAAACAGTACGGCGATTCACAGTCATTGCTGGGCCTCCTTGCTGAACCATTCGGCCAGCGCCTGGATTTGTGCGTCGTCATAGCCCTTCATCAGGCGGGTCATGACCGTGGCGTCGGCGGCGGTGCCGGCCTTGAAGGCCTGCAGGCGCAGCAGCAGGTGGCGTTCACCCACACCGCGCAGCGTGGGGATGCCACCCGTGGACTGGCCGTTGGGGCCATGGCAGTTGGCGCAGGTGCCGGCGATGACCGAGATGTCCTGCACGCTGGGGCCCGCAGCGGGGGGCGTGGGTGAGGCGGCCATGGCCGCGAAAGGCGTTGTCAGCGCCAGGGCCAGCAAGGCTGGTCGCAGGGGAAGTGACAGAGGCATGCAGTCTCCTGTGGGGCTTGAGCCAGTCTCCGCGCTGCATTCGTGGGGCAGGTGGGGGACGTGCTATGTGTGTCAACAACAACCGCCGTGGCCCTGCACACAGGAACAACGGTCAAGAGCGGCGGATTCTAGGTAACAGCTTGCAACGATGGGTTAGAAGTTTCTGCGCTGTGCATATATGCCGCCCATCGTCCCCCGGGCGCAGCACAGGGCGGTAAGCGCGCGTGCAGGCTTGTTCCTAAAAAGGTGAGCTGTCGACGCTTATTCAGCAGGCGTTTTACGGCTTTTTTATGTGGATCGGTGTTGCCGGGCGAATGAAATGGATGTCGCGTTACGCGATGTCTTAATTTCCCAGTGGAGATGGTGGAGCGACGGGCGGCACCAGGCCTGCGGGGGCGGGAGTCGCAGGGGGCTGTGCGTGGGCTCCGTCCTCGGACAGTGCATCCACCGCGGCGCCCACACCGTGGCCCACCACCTTGGCCGTGCCCACGGCCACATCGGCGGCCAGTCCCACCGCCGTCGCGGTCACGCTGACCGCAGTGGCCGTCACTGCCACCACGGTGCAGCCGGGCAGCAGTACCAGGCTGCACAGACCAAGAAAAGCCCCCAGGGCACGGGGCCGTGGAGGCTGGCGAGGTGAGTCCATCACCATGTCGGCGGCCTCATCGCTGGGCCCTGGGCGCAGTGTCAGCGCCCTGCAGGGTGCGGGCCATCAGCCGATGCGCATGCCGGGCGTGGCGCCGGGGAAAGGCTCCAGCACATAGATGCCGGGGTGGGCCTTTTCATCGGCGTGGCTGGCGGCCAGCACCATGCCTTCGCTGATGCCGAACTTCATCTTGCGCGGCGCCAGGTTGGCCACCAGTACGGTCAGCTTGCCCTGCAGCTGCTCGGGCTGGTACATGCTGGCGATGCCGCTGAACACATTGCGTGTCTTGCCTTCGCCGGCGTCCAGCGTCAGCTGCAGCAGCTTGGTCGAGCCTTCCACGGGCTTGCATTCGACGATTTTGGCAATGCGTAGGTCGATCTTGGCAAAGTCGTCGATGGTGATGGTGGGGGCAATCTCTTCGCCACCGGGCTTCACGGCCTCGACCACAGGGGCGGCGGGCGGCTCGAACAGGGCGTCCAGCTGCTCCACCACCACGCGCTGCATCAGGTGTTCGTACTTGCCGATGCCATGGCCGGCACCCAGCAGGCGGTCGGCGTCGGCAAACTGCAGGGGTTGCACGCTCAGGAAGGCTTCCACCTGTTCGGCCACGGCGGGCAGCATGGGCTTGAGGTAAACCGTCAGCAGGCGGAAGGCCTCGATGCAGGTGGAGCACACGTCCTGCAGGCGGGCGTCCATGCCTTCCTGCTTGGCCAGTTCCCAGGGCTTGTTGGCGTCGACGTAGCTGTTGACCTTGTCGCACAGGGCCATGATGTCGCGTGCGGCGCGGGCCGTGTCGCGGGCTTCGTAGGAGGCCACGATGCCGTCTTTGGCATCGCGCAGCGCGGCCAGCAGGGCCTGGCCGTCTGCGCTGACCGCACCCAGCTTGCCGTCAAAGCGCTTGCTGATGAAGCCGGCAGCGCGCGAGGCGATGTTGACGTACTTGCCGATCAGGTCGGCATTCACGCGCAGCATGAAGTCTTCGGGGTTGAAGTCGATGTCTTCGTTCTTGCCGTTGAGCTTGGCGCCCAGGTAGTAGCGCAGCCACTCGGGGTTCATTTTCAGGGCCAGGTACTTCAGCGGGTCCAGGCCGGTGCCACGGCTCTTGCTCATCTTCTCGCCGTTGTTCACGGTCATGAAGCCGTGCACGCAGATCTTGGTCGGCGTCTTGCGGCCGCTGAACTTCAGCATCGCCGGCCAGAACAGCGTGTGGAAGGTGATGATGTCCTTGCCGATGAAGTGGTACTGCTCCAGCTCGGGGTCGGCCATGTAGGCGTCGAAGTTCTCGCCGCGGCGGTCCAGCAGTTCCTTGAGCGAAGCCAGATAGCCCACGGGCGCGTCCAGCCAGACATAGAAGTACTTGCCCGGTGCGTCGGGGATCTCGATGCCGAAGTAGGGCGCGTCGCGGCTGATGTCCCAGTCGTCCAGGCCTTCGCTGGTCGAGCCATCGGGGTTGGTGCGCACACCAAACCATTCCTTGATCTTGGCGGCCACCTCGGGCTGCACATGCTGGCCGTTCTGCGTCCACTCGGTCAGGAACGCCACGGCGCGCGGGTCGGACAGCTTGAAGAAGAAGTGCTCCGAGGTCTTGAGCACGGGCGTGGCGCCGGACAGGGCCGAGAACGGGTTGATCAGGTCGGTGGGGGCGTAGACCGAGCTGCAGACTTCGCAGTTGTCGCCGTACTGGTCCTTGGCGTGGCAGCGTGGGCATTCGCCCTTGATGAAGCGGTCGGGCAGGAACATGTTCTTCTCGGGGTCGAAGAACTGTTCGATGGTGCGCGTCTCGATGAAGCCGGCGGCCTTGAGGTCGCGGTAGATCTGCTGGGACAGCGCGTGGTTGGCCGGGCTGTCGGTGTTGCTCCAGTTGTCGAAGGCGATGTGGAAGCCGTCGAGGTAGGGCTTGCGGCCGGCGGCGATGTCGGCCACGAACTGCTGGGGCGTCTTGCCGGCCTTCTCGGCGGCAATCATGATGGGCGCGCCGTGGGCATCGTCTGCACCCACGAAGTTGACCGCATGGCCCTGCATTCGCTGCGCACGCACCCAGGTGTCGGCCTGGATGTATTCCATGATGTGGCCGATGTGGAAGTTGCCGTTGGCGTACGGCAGGGCGGTGGTGGCGAAAATCTTGCGTTGGGACATGGGAGCCTTCTCGTTGGGCTGTGAAAAGCAACCTTCGATTCTAGAAGCCCTGAAACCGCTGTGCAGTAAATGCGCGCATGGCCCCGGATTCACGGTTTTGATAGCTGTCAGCGCAATCTGGGTCAGGGCTGGATGGCATTTTGACCCTGAATGCCCCCAGCGCCGTGCGCGGGCCGCCCCGGCCGGGGCGCGCCTGCGCAGGCCTCAGGGCTGGGCCATCAGCGGCTTTTGCAGCAGCGTGGCCAGGGTCAGGCCCTGCAGGATGGCGATGTGCTGCGCATCGGCAAAGCGCTGCGCCGTGTCCTGCAGCGGGGCGATGCAGACATAGGCGCATTCCTGGGCGTTGTGCGCGGGCATGGCCTGGTGCAGGGCGCGCAGCGGCTCGACGCCATGGGTGCCGGCCTTCCAGCGCTTGGCCAGCACCAGTGTGGTCTTGCCGTTGCGCTGCAGCACGAAGTCGGCCGCCGCATCCTTGCAGCGCGCGACGCTGTAGCCCTCGGTGGCCCAGGCACGTTCCAGGTGCTGGGCAAACTCGTTCCAGTTCTGCTGCGCGGCCGACTCCAGCAGGGCGCGCTGCTGGGCCGGGGTGGGCTGGTCGTACTGGCGCACAAAGGCCACAAAGCCCAGGGCCCAGAAAGGCAGCGACCCCAGGATGGCGACCATCTTGTAGGGCTGGGGCACCAGGGCCGCCGCCAGCAGGGCCCAGCCCGCGCCGACGGTAAAGCTCACCCACCAGCGCGAGCGCAGCAGGATGGCGAACAGGGAGTTTTCGGCCATTTTGAATTTCATGGCGGCAGATCTTTCAAAGGGGGAAAACCGGGCGCCGGTGCGCCCCAGGAACAAGAGCCCGCTGCCCATATGGGTTGCGGGGCTCCGATAGACTCAGTGTCTTCTGATTTTCTCAGACCCCACCATCCATAAGTACAAAACAGCAATGTCCCTGACCGAACCAAGCTTGCTGGCTGCCCTGGCCAGCGTGAACGATCCGCACACCGGCACCGATTTCGTCAGCACCCGCTCTGTGCGCAATGTGCAGATCAGCGGTGGCGACGTGGCCTTCGACGTGGAACTGGGTTACCCCGCCAAGAGCCTGATTCCCGAGCTGCGCAAGGCCTTCATTGCCGCAGCCAAGACGCTGCCGGGGGTGGAGAACGTGTCGGTCAACATCAGCACCAAGGTGCAGGCCCATGCCGTGCAGCGTGGCGTGCAACTGCTGCCGGGTGTGAAGAACATCATCGCCGTGGCCTCGGGCAAGGGCGGTGTGGGCAAGAGCACGACCACGGCCAACCTGGCGCTGGCCCTGGCCGCCGAAGGCGCCCGCGTGGGCGTGCTGGATGCCGACATCTACGGTCCCAGCGTGCCCATGATGTTCGGCGTCAGCGGCAAGCCCGAGAGCAGCGACGGCAAGACCATGGAGCCGCTGGAGAACTACGGCGTGCAGCTGATGTCCATCGGCCTGCTGCTGAACAACCCCAACGAGGCCATGATCTGGCGCGGCCCCATGGCCACGCAGGCGCTGGAGCAGATGCTGCGCTCCACCAACTGGAAGGACCTGGACTACCTGCTGATCGACCTGCCCCCCGGCACGGGCGACATCCAGCTGACGCTGAGCCAGAAGGTGCCCATGACCGGCTCCGTCATCGTGACCACGCCCCAGGACATCGCCCTGCTGGATGCCAAGAAGGGCATCAAGATGTTCGAGAAGGTGGGCGTGCCCATCCTGGGCCTGGTGGAGAACATGGCCATGCACGTGTGCACGAACTGCGGCCATGTGGAGCACATCTTCGGCCAGGACGGTGGCAAGCACCTGGCGGCGGAGTGGAACATGGACTTCCTGGGCTCGCTGCCCCTGTCGATGAGCATCCGTGAGCAGGCCGACAGTGGCAAGCCCACCGTGGTGGCCGCGCCCGACAGCGAAGCCGCGCTGATCTACAAGAAGCTGGCGCGCGATGTGGCCGTGAAGATTGCGCAGAAGGCCAAGGACTTCTCCAGCAAGTTCCCCACCATCACCATCAGCAAGAACACCTGATGCCACGGCAGGTGGCCGGCCGGGCGGGAAGCCCTGCTTAAAACTTAGGCAAAGCGCCCCGGTTCAGCCGGGGCGCTTTTTTTCCGGCATGCTGTGCGCGTTTTGTCTGCTGCAGCGCCTGGGGCGCTGTTTTTGATCGTGCAAGAACAAGAGCCTGAAAATTCCGCCGGCGCTGGGCGCCGCCTGCTGCATCCCCTGGTTCAGGGGGGGCAACGGCTGGCCCGCCAGACCCGGTCCGGGTGGGCGCTGCTGCGCCAGCGGGCCACGCAGTCCCCACGCCTGCTGGCCCTGGGAGAATGGCTGCAACCACGCGTGCAGCGCATGCGCCACTGGCGCTGGCAATGGTTGGTGGTGCTGCCCGCGCTGGCGTTGGGCTATGCCCTGCTGCTGGTGCCTTTCACCCCCAGCATCAGCGACATCCGCAAGGCCAAGCTGGAGCAGCCCGCCCAGGTGCTGACGGCCGACGGCAAGGAGCTGGCGCTGTTCAAGCGCAGCAACCGCCAGTGGGTGGGGCTGGACGAGATTGCTCCGTCCGTGGTCCAGGCCCTGATCGCCACCGAGGACCACCGCTTCTACGAACACCACGGCATGGACCTGTGGCGCACGGCGGCGTCGGTCTGGCACTCGCTGCGCGGCGATCTGCAGGGCGGCTCCACGCTGACGCAGCAGCTGGCGCGCAACCTGTACCCCGAGGAGATCGGGCGCTCGGCCAGCGTGAACCGCAAGCTCAAGGAAGCCATCACGGCCTTCAAGATCGAGGCGCTCTACAGCAAGCCCGAGATTCTGGAGACCTACCTCAACACCGTGCCCTTCCTGTACAACGCCTGGGGCATCGAGATGGCGGCGCGCACCTACTTCGACAAGCCCGCGGCCAAGCTGTCGGTGCTGGAGGCGGCCACCCTGGTCGGCATGCTCAAGGGCACCAGCTACTACAACCCGGTGCGCAACCCCGAGCGCGCCGTGGCGCGGCGCAACACGGTGCTGGCGCAGATGGTCAAACGCGAGGTGCTGACCGCGGCCGAGTTCGAACGCCTGAAGGTGCGTCCGCTGCGCCTGGACTTCGAACGCCAGGAAGTGCCCTCGGGCATGGCGCCGCACTTTGCGCAGCAGGTGCGCAAGTGGCTGATCGACTGGGCCGACAGCCATGGCTACAACATCTATGCCGACGGACTGGTGGTGCACACCACGCTGGATGCCCGCATGCAGGCCTGGGCCACCCAGGCGGTGCGCAACCACACGCGTACGCTGCAAGGCATTGCCAACACCAACTGGAGCAAGCGCGACGGCTGGAACCCCGACAACCCGCTGGTGCACAGCCTGGTGCGCGAGACCACGGCCTATGCCGCCCTGCGTGAAAAAGGCCGCAGCAGCCAGGAGGCCCTGCAGGAGCTGCTGGGCGACAAGGCCTTCCTGCAGCAGTTGCGCCAGGACAAGCTGCGCCTGGAAGCCGGCTTTCTGGCCATGGACCCCGGCACGGCCGCCGTGCGCGCCTGGGTCGGCAGCCGTGACTTTGCCCAGGATGCCTTCGACCACGTGCAGCAGGCACGCCGCCAGCCCGGGTCCACGTTCAAGCCCTTTGTCTATGGCGCCGCACTGCAGTCGGGCGTGCCGGCCGATGCGCAGCGCGTGGACCAGGCCGTGGAAATCACGCTGGCCGGCGGCGAGGTGTGGCGCCCCAGCGACGCCAGCCCGCCCAGCGGGCGCAGCATGACGCTGGCCGATGCGCTGGCCTATTCCAAGAACACCATCACCGCCCAGCTGGTGCAGGAAGTCGGTCCGGCCAAGGTGGCACGCCTGGCGCGCAACCTGGGGGTGCGCAGCAGCCCGCTGGAGGCCGTGCCGGCGCTGGCCCTGGGGGCCAGCCCGGTGTCGCTGCTGGAAATGGTCAACGCCTATGGCAGCCTGGCGCGCGGCGGGCAGTACCGCGCACCCCTGCTGGTCACGCGCATCGAGGACCGCCAGGGCAAGGTGCTGGCCGAGTTTGCCCCGCATCCGGCCGAACAGGTCTGGGACGAGGAGGAGAACTACGCCCTGGTCGACATGTTGCGCGGGGTGGTGGACAAGGGCACGGGGCGTGACATCCGCCGCCGCTGGGGCATCAAGGACGACGTGGCCGGCAAGACCGGCACCACGCAGAACAACGCCGATGGCTGGTTCATACTGATGCACCCCGAGCTGGTGGTGGGCGCCTGGGCCGGGTTCAACGACGGGCGCATCACCTTGCGCAGCGACCACTGGGGCCAGGGGGCCCGCAGCGCCCTGCCCATGGTGGGGGATTTCACCGCCCAGGCCCTGCGCAGCAAGCTGGTGGACCGCCATGCGCGCTTCACGCCGCCCGAGTCGTCGCACTGGTGGGCCTCGCTGGCCGATGGCGTGCGCCGCCAGATGCAGGCCTGGTGGGGCGCGGAGCGCCAGCCCCAGGCGCCGGTTCCGGGTCGCACCCCGCCGCCGGTGGCCGTGCCGGCCCCAGTGACGCCCGCGCCGGACAGCGACGTGATCGAGGAGTCCACACCACCCCTGCCGGCTTCGCAGCTGCCGCCAGCGCCACCGCCTTCCGATGCGCTGGATACCTGGATGGAGCAGTGGGCACCACCGCCCGGTACGGCACCGGACTGGGAGCAAACACCCCCGGCCGTGCTGGGGCGCCCGGTCGAAGCCCCCTGAACCCTGGGGGTGGGCGCAGCGCCCGGGGCGGGCTTGCGCTATCGTCCTGGGCATGACGATGAGCTTCTGGCAACTGGGATGGCGCACGCTGTGGCGCGATGCGCGTGCGGGCGAGTTGCGCCTGCTGTGGGTGGCGGTCACGCTGGCGGTGGCGGCGCTGACCTCGGTCGCGTTCTTCGCCAACCGGCTGGAAGCCGGCTTGCAGCGCGATGCGCGCCAGCTGCTGGGCGGCGACGTGGTGATCGCCAGCGACGACGGGCAACTGCAGCGCTTTGTCGACCAGGCCGAGGCACTGGGGTTGCGCCATGTCACGACCCTGGTCTTTCCCACCATGGGCCGGGCCACCGAGGCGCGCGGCGGCATGGCCAAGCTGGTGGCGCTGAAGGCGGTGGACCAGGGCTACCCCTTGCGGGGCCGCCTGCAGGTGACCGATGCCGCGGACGCCGCAGGCCGGGCAACCGCCGAGATTCCCGCCCCCGGCCAGGCCTGGGTGGATGCGGCCCTGCTGTCGGCGCTGGAGCTGCAGGTGGGCGACACCCTGCTGCTGGGCGATGCCAGCCTGCGCATCGCCCAGGTGATCACGGCCGAGCCCGACCGCGGCGGCGGCTTCATGAGCTTTGCACCGCGCGTCATGATCCATGCCCAGGACCTGGCGGCCACCGGCCTGGTGCAGCCCGCCAGCCGCATCACCTGGCGCCTGGCCGTGGCCGGCGAGGACGCCCAAACCGTGGCGCGCTACGCGGCCTGGGCCCAGGCCCAGATCGGCGAGGGGCGGCGGGCAGGGCTGCGCCTGGAGTCGCTGGACAGCGGCAGCCCCGAAATGCGCCGCACGCTGGAGCGGGGCGAGAAGTTCCTGAGCCTGGTGGCCCTGCTGGCGGCGCTGCTGTCGGCCGTGGCCGTGGCCCTGGCGGCACGGGCCTTTGCCCAGGGCCACCTCGATGTGGCGGCCATGCTGCGCGTGCTGGGCCTGCCCCAGCGCCGGATTGCCGCTGCGTATGCGCTGGAGTTCGCCGTGGTCGGCCTGCTGGCCAGCCTGCTGGGTGTGGCCCTGGGCTGGGGCGTGCACCACGCGTTTGTCTGGCTGCTGGCGGGCCTGGTGGCCGATGGCCTGCCGCCGCCCAACCTGTGGCCCGTAGGTTTTGGCGTGGGCATGGGCATGACCTTGCTGCTGGCCTTTGGCCTGCCGCCCGTGCTGCAACTGGCCCAGGTGCCGCCGCTGCGCGTGCTGCGCCGCGATGTGGGGGCCATCAAGCCCCTCTCGGCCGGGGTGCTGGGCGTGGGCGTGCTGGGATTTGGTGCGCTGCTGATGGTGGTCAGCCGTGACCCCAGGCTGGGCGGGATTGCCGTGGGCGGCTTTGCGGCGGCGGCTCTGCTGTTTGCTGCACTCGCCTGGGTGGCCGTCTGGCTGCTGCGGCGCCTGGTGCGCGAGAACGCCGCGCCACGCTGGCTGATCCTGGCCACGCGCCAGCTGGCGGCGCGGCCGGGCTATGCCGTGGTCCAGGTCAGCAGCCTGGCCGTGGGCCTGCTGGCCCTGGTGCTGCTGGTGCTGCTGCGCACCGACCTGGTCAGCAGCTGGCGCCAGGCCACGCCGGCGCATGCCCCCAACCGCTTTGTGATCAACATCATGCCGGACCAGGCCCAGGCCTTCCGCAGCCACCTGGAGCAGGCCGGGGTGCAGGGCTACGACTGGTTCCCCATGATCCGGGGGCGGCTGGTGGAGGTCAACGGCCAGGCCGTCCGCCCCGAGAACTACACCGACGACCGGGCCCAGCGCATGCTGGACCGGGAGTTCAACCTGTCCAACGCCCTGGCCATGCCCGACAAGAACACCGTCACCGCCGGCCAGTGGGTGGCGGGTGAGGCCAATGGCGCCAGCGTGGAGGACGGCATTGCCCAGACCCTGGGCCTGCACCTGGGCGACACCCTGGTGTTCGACATCGGTGGCGTGCGCCACAGCGCCCACCTGACCAGCCTGCGCAAGGTGGATTGGGGCAGCATGCGCGCCAACTTCTTCATCATGTTCCCCGTGGCCAGCGTGCCCGATGTGCCCACCACCTACATGGCGGCCTACCGCGCGCCGGCGCAGGCGGGCTTTGACAATGCCTTGCTGCGCCAGTTTCCCAACATCACCAACGTGGACCTGGACAGCACCATCGCCCAGGTGCAGCGTGTGCTGGACCAGGTGATCCGCGCGGTGGAGTTTTTGTTTGCCTTCACGCTGGCAGCGGGGCTGGTGGTGTTGTTTGCCGCCGTCACCGCCACGCGCGAGGAACGCGCGCGGGAGTACGCCATCATGCGGGCCCTGGGCGCGCAAAGCCGCCTGCTGCGCCAGGTGCAGCGGGCCGAGCTGGCGGGCGTGGGCCTGCTGGCGGGTTTCCTGGCCAGCTGCGTCGCCATGCTGGTGGGCTGGGCGCTGGCGCGCTGGGTGTTCGAATTCGCCTGGACGGCCGTCTGGTGGGTGCCGCTGGCTGGGGCACTGGCCGGCGCCGTGCTGGCCCTGGGGGCCGGTTGGTGGGGCCTGCGCGAAGTGCTGCAGCGCCCGGTGATGCACAGCCTGCGCGCCGCCGCAGAGTGAGGGCGCGCAAAATACATAGCGTTTGGCGCATGTGGATAGACCTTTTCATGGTGATTAACGTCTGAAAGCGTGGATGGGTAAGCACTGGCAGCTCTCATCTTTGAAGAGGTGGGTGCACCCCGCCGTGCAGCGGCCCCGCCGTTCTGGCTGACGTGCGGATGCGCTGCGCGCTGACCCGGGGGGCGGACGCCGCTTGGCAATCATGGCTGCATGACTGCACTCACACACACCCAACTCCAGACGTTTCGCCACCTCCTGCAGCAGCGTGAACAGCAGTTGCGGCAGGAGCTGGCGGCCGCGCACCAGGAACAGGAACAGCAGGCCGAGGACGCGGAGGACATGCCGCCGGAGCCCGACGCCAACCAGACCCACGAGACGGCCGACCGCGAGGTGCGCTACGCCGAAGCCGTGCGCGACCAGCAGGAGCTGCAGGACGTGCGCGCCGCCTTGCAACGGCTGGACGATGGCAGCTACGGCGAATGCGTGGTCTGTGGCAAGGCGATCGCCGTGCCCCGCCTGCAGGCCTTCCCTTCGGCCAAGCGCTGCATCCAGTGCCAGACCAAGCTGGAGGCCAAGGGCTAGCGCCGCAGCCGCTGGTGCGCCACCGTGTCGCTGCGGGCCTGTACGGGCCTGTACGGTAGCCCCGGCCCCCTGCCAGCCGGGCGCCGGCGCCGGGGCAGGGCCGAGACTTAACCCCTGGTCCCCCCCCCGGCGCGGCACAACTGGCACACTCCCAGGCATGGATGCCTGCCCTGCAGGCTGGTTTGTATTTCTGGGTCCGTGCCATGCAGATAGAAGAAAAGCCCCCGTACGACACACCGTTTGAATGGATCGGCGGGGAAGCCCCCGTGCGCCGCCTGGTGGATCGTTTCTACGACCTGATGGACCTGGAGCCCGGCTACGCCGAGCTCCGTGCCTCGCACGGCAGCACGCTGGAGGATGCGCGCCAGAAGCTGTTCTGGTTCCTGTGCGGCTGGCTGGGCGGCCCCGACCACTATGTGGAGCGCTTCGGCCACCCGCGCCTGCGCATGCGCCACATGCCGTTCGCCATCGGCATCCTGGAGCGCGACCAGTGGGTGGCGTGCATGGACCAGGCGATGCAGGAGACCGAGGTGCCCGAGGCCTTGCGCGTGCGGCTTAAGAGCAGCTTCATGCAGACGGCCGACTGGATGCGCAACAAGGGCGTGTGAGCCGGTCCCTGGCGGCCTGCGGGTGTGCCAGGGCTGTACCACGGGTCCCCGGCCACGGCCGGGTGCGGACTGGGCGCTTCACCGGCGGTGGGCTCCGCATTCGCTCACCCCGGGCGCGTGCCGGCGCACCGCCGCGGGCCGGCCGCGGTGCCACAGGCGCAATCCAGGTGCGGATCCACCGCTCCACTAAGATAGCTGGCACCAACCAACCGTGAGAGGGAGCTGCCAATGACGACACTGTGGGTCTTGCTGGCCATCGTGGCCGTGCTGGCGCTGTGGGGCATCGCGGTCTACAACCGCCTGCGCCAGTTGCGCAACCGTGTGGACAACGCCTGGTCGCAGATCGACGTCCAGCTCAAGCGGCGCTACGACCTGATTCCCAACCTGGTGGAGGTGGCGCGGGGCTACCTGCAGCACGAAGCCTCCACCCTGGAAGCCGTGGCACGCGCACGCAGCCAAGCGGTGGCGGCCAGCGATGCCGTACGCGATCGTGCACGAGACGGCCAGGCCCTGGCTGCCCTGTCGGCGGCCGAGCAGGTGCTGGGAGGCAACCTGGGGCGGCTGATGGCGGTGATGGAGGCCTATCCCGCACTCAAGGCCGACGCCCAGATGCAGCGCCTGGCCGAAGAAATCGCCAGCACCGAGAACCGCATCGGCTTCGCCCGCCAGGCCTACAACGACCAGGTCATGGAATTCAACGACCGGGCCAGCCAGTTTCCGGACCTGCTCTGGGCCCGCCTGCTGGGCTTTATGCACCTGGACATGCTGCAGTCCACGGCCAATGCGCAGGAGCGCGCCACGCCCCAGGTGCGGTTCTGAGCCCCGGCGGCCCCATGCGTTTCTGGGACTGGCAAAGCGATGCCCGGCGCACCACGCGCTGGCTGGTGCTGCTGTTCGGCCTGTGTGTGCTGGCCGCATTGGCAGCCGTGCATGGCGGCCTGGCGCTGGCCTGGCGGCTGCTGTTTGCGCACCTGTACTATCCCAAGGGTTTTGTGGCCGTGAATGTGGGGGTGACCCTGTTTCTCATCCTCGGCGGCTGGTGGCTGACGCACGAGCAGCTAAGTGCCGGGGGGCGCCAGCTGGCGCAGCGCATCGGGGCGCGCGAGGCCCGGCCGGGCAGCACCCCGGCCGAGCACCAGCTGTGCAACATCGTGCAGGAACTGTGCGTGGCCGCGCAGATGCTGCCGCCCCAGGTGGTGGTACTGGCGCGTGCCGATGCCATCAATGCCTTTGCGGCTGGCTGGGAGCCGGACGATGCCGTGATCGCCGTCACGCAGGGGGCGCTGGACTACCTGACGCGCGATGAAATGCAGGGGCTGGTGGCGCACGAACTCTCGCACCTCAAGGAGGGCGATACGCGGCTGAACATGCAGCTGGCCGGCATGGTCAGCGGGCTGGAGTTGGTCTACCACTTTGGCGAAACCCTGCGTGAGCGCGGCGGCCTGGCCTGGTGGTTTGGCAATGCGGTCATGGCCGCAGGTTTTGTGGGCTGGTGCAGCGGGCGCTTGCTGAAGGCTGCGGTTTCGCGCCAGCGCGAATTGCTGGCCGATGCCCGCGCCGTGCAATGGACGCGCAGCCGCGACGCCCTGGGCGGTGTGCTGCGCAAGGTGATGACGCAGCGCCAGGCGGCCGCGCGCCACCGTGGCGGCTGGCGGGCCGACCACCGCAGCCATAGCGGGTTGCACCATCCGCTGGTGCAGCACATGCTGCTGGCTGAGACCCCCGACAGCAGCCGGCTGGAACACTGGCTGGACGCCCATCCGCCCCTGGAGCTGCGGGTGGCCCGCATCTACGGCCGGCCGATGCGGCCCCTGCCACTCCAGGCCACGCCGGCGGTGCGCGAGGCCGATGGTTTTTGACAAGGTTGATGATGCACACGGACACCCCCACGGCTTCCTGGCAATTGTTGCGAACCATGCCGGCCCTGGCGCACTTGGACGTCGAGCGCCTGCGCTGGCTGGCCGACCGCGTGCAGTGGCGCGTGTTGGCCGCTGGCGAGCCTGTGCCTTGCCCCTTCAGTGATACGCGCATCCACCTGCTGCTGTCCGGTCATGTGCAGGTGTGCTGCGCGAATGTGCAGGGCCGGGAATTGTTGCTGGGCGAGCTGCTGCCGGGGCAAATGTTCGGCAATGCGCTGTCCTGCAAGGCCATGCCCCAGGGCGTGCGCATGGAGGCCACCCAGCCGACGCTGCTGGCGGTGATGGAGGGGCAGATCGTGCAGGAATGGCTGTACCACGACAGCGCCATGGTGCTGGGCATCCTGCAGAACGTCACCGACCTGCTGTGGCAACTGGTGGCCCGCGTGGTCGAGATGGGGACGCTGAATGTCCGCAGTCGCCTGCACATGCGCCTGCTGGCCCTGGCGCAGCGCCAGGGCGTGGAGGGCAACCAGGTGCTGCTGTCCCCCAGCCCCACCCAGGCCAGTTTGGCGGCCTACCTGGGCACCACCCGGGAAGAGGTGGCCCGCGAGATGTCGCGGCTGACGCGCCTGGGACTGCTGCAGCGCCAGGGACGCAGCATTTTCCTCAGCAATCTGGATGGCTTGCTGGCGCTGGTGGAGGCGCAATAGGCAGGGAGCGGCGCGCAGGCGCAATTACATCTGTAACGTGAGAAAACGCACAGACGCAAAACCGCCTCTATAAGAACGTGTTTACGATCTCCTGAGCAGTAGGGCCAGGAAAGCCAAGTGGACGAACTGCAGGCTGGTGTTCAAGAGCCGCTCGCAGTTCTTCCATAGCCTCCTGTTCTTGTCCAGCCACG
>NZ_JAZHFR010000045.1:0-27774 GCF_036541385.1 Comamonas sp. GCA5
CGACGCGGTGCGCGAGACGGTCCACCAGCGCCTGGCGCAGGCCCAGCAGGCCCTGGCACAGGCCGAGGCGCCGCCCGAGCTGCGCCAGCAACTGGACCAGCTGGTCCAGCGCTGGAAGACGCTGGAGCAGGCGGTGGCCAGCCGCAGCATCCGCGGCCCCGACAGCATGGCGCAGCACACCCAGCTGGTGGTGCAGCTGTTGCTGCTCAACGAAGCGCTGCTGCACACCTATGCCCTGAACACCACGGCCCGCGATGACAGCCAGGCCATGATCCAGGCGCTGCTGACCCAGGCCCCGCTGCTCAGTGAAAGCCTGGGGCTGCTGCGCGGGCAGGGCGCGGGCTTCCTGGCCCAGGGCACGCTGCCACCGGAAAACCGCGGCAGTCTGCGCGCCCTGCACCAGCGGGTGGCGGACCTGCAGGCGTCCGTGGGCCGCTCGCTGGAGCGCGCCATGCAGCTCAACCCACGTTACCGCCAGGTGCTGGAGGCGCCGTGGGGCCAGGCCCAGCAGTTGGGCAGTGACAGCCTGAAGATGGCGGCCGATCAGTTGATCAATGCGCCGCAGCTGTCCCTGGCTGCGCCGACCTTTTTTGACGCACTGACGCGCAGCATCGAGGCTGTGAATGGGCTGGCCGTGGGCGGCACCGAGGCCTTGACCGAGGCCCTGCGCGCCGAGGAGCGCCGCTTGCGCCAGCAACTGACCGCGATGCTGGCGCTGATGGCAGCGGGCCTGGCGGGCGGGCTGTGGCTGGCCGTGGTGTTCGTGCGCTCCATCACCCAGCCGCTGCACCAGGCGGTGGCCATGGCCCAGGCCGTGGCCCAGGGGGACCTGAGTGGTGAAGACCACGCCGTGGGCAGCAACGAAGTGGGTGAATTGCTGCAGGCGCAGCAGGCCATGCGCGCGCACCTGCGTCCCATGGTGGCCCAGGTGCGCCGGGGTGCGGACAGCGTGGCCCTGGCCAGCGCCGAAATCGCCCAGGGCAACCTGGACCTGTCCAGCCGCACCGAAAGCCAGGCCAGTGCGCTGGAGGAAACCGCCGCCTCGATGGAACAGCTCAGTGCCACCGTGCGCCACAACGCCGACAACGCGCGCGAGGCCAGCCACCTGGCGCATTCGGCCCGCGATGTGGCGGTGCAGGGCGGCGCGGTGGTGGGCCAGGTGGTGCAGACCATGCAGGGCATCCACGACAGCAGCCGCCAGATTGCCGACATCATCGGCGTCATCGACGGCATCGCCTTCCAGACCAACATCCTGGCGCTGAACGCCGCGGTGGAAGCGGCGCGCGCGGGCGAGCAGGGCCGTGGTTTTGCCGTGGTGGCCAGCGAAGTGCGCAGCCTGGCGCAGCGCAGCGCGGATGCGGCCAAGCAGATCAAGCAACTGATCGAGGCCAGCGTGGCGCGCGTGGGCGAGGGCAATGTGCTGGTGCAAAAGGCCGGTGACACCATGGATGATGTGGTGGCCGCCATCCAGAAGGTGAACGACATCGTCGCCGCCATCAGCAGCGCCAGCCAGCAACAGGCCAGCGGCGTGGCCCAGGTGGGCGAAGCGGTGCAGCAGATGGACCAGGCCACGCAGCAAAATGCCGCCCTGGTGGAACAGATGGCCGCCGCCGCCAACAGCCTGAACCTGCAGGGGCAGGAGCTGGTGCAGGCGGTGTCCCTGTTCCGCTGGGACGGCACTCACCTTGCCGCGCCGCGCAGCCACGCCGTGCAGCACCAGCCGCGGGCGCTCGCCTAGCGCCCCGCCCCGGCGATGAATCCCTAAGGAGCTGCGGCTCCTTTTTTAATTTGTATAGCGGTAAACGCTTGGATTGCCTGGGTTTGTGCCCGCATTGGGCCTAACAACTGGGGCAAGTGATGCAGTCTGCCATGTGATGCTCATCAGGGCGTGAGGTGGGCCTGCAGATAGCGGCCGGTGTGGCTGCCGGCGTGCTGCGCCACTTGCTCGGGTGTGCCCGTGGCCACCACCTGGCCGCCGCCGGTGCCGCCTTCGGGGCCCATGTCGATGATCCAGTCTGCGGTCTTGATCACGTCCAGGTTGTGCTCAATCACCACGATGGTGTTGCCCGCATCGCGCAGCTGGTGTAGCACGTTGAGCAGCAGCTGCACATCGGCAAAGTGCAGGCCGGTGGTGGGTTCGTCCAGGATGTAGAGCGTGCGCCCCGTGTCGCGCTTGGACAGCTCCAGCGCCAGCTTGACGCGCTGGGCCTCGCCGCCCGACAGGGTGGTGGCGCTCTGCCCGATGCGGATATAGCCCAGGCCCACGTCCAGCAGGGTCTGCAGCTTGCGCGCGATGCTGGGCACGTCCTGGAAGAAGCTGCGCGCCTCTTCCACCGTCATGCCCAGCACGTCGGCGATGTGCTTGCCCTTCCATTGCACCTCCAGCGTCTCACGGTTGTAGCGCTGGCCGTGGCAGACATCGCAGGGCACGTAGACATCGGGCAGAAAGTGCATTTCCACCTTGATCATGCCGTCGCCCTGGCAGGCTTCGCAGCGCCCGCCGGCCACGTTGAAGGAAAAGCGCCCCGGGCCATAGCCGCGTTCGCGCGCGGTGGCGGTCTCAGCAAACAGGTCGCGGATCGGGGCGAACAGCCCGGTGTAGGTGGCGGGGTTGCTGCGCGGCGTGCGGCCGATGGGGGCCTGGTCCACGTTGATGACCTTGTCCAGGTGCTCCAGGCCTTCGAGCGCCTGGTGGGCGCCGGGTTCGGTGCCGGCGCGGTGCAGCTGGCGCGCCACTTCGGCGTACAGCGTGTCGTTGACCAGGGTGCTCTTGCCGGAGCCAGAGACCCCTGTCACGCAGGTGAACAGCCCGATCGGAAAGTCCACCGTCACGTCCTGCAGGTTGTGGCTGCGGGCACCCACCACGCGCAGGCTTTGCAGCGCGTGGTGATCGGGGGCGCTGCCGCTGCCGGGGATGGCCGGAAAGCCGCTGGCGGCAGGCGCCGCCGCCGTGTCGGCCGCCTTCACCGGCAGCCAGGGCGTGCGGCGGGAGGGCACGGCGATGCGCTTGGTGCCACTCAGGTACTGGCCGGTCGGGGACTGGGGCGTGGCCTTGACCTCGTCGAACGTGCCCTGGGCCATGATCTGGCCGCCGTGCACGCCGGCGCCCGGGCCCATGTCGATGATGCAGTCGGCCGCACGCATCATGTCTTCGTCGTGCTCCACCACGATCACGCTGTTGCCGATGTTGCGCAGGTGCTGCAGCGTGGCGATCAAGCGGTCGTTGTCGCGCTGGTGCAGGCCGATGCTGGGCTCGTCCAGCACGTACATCACGCCGGTCAGGCCGCTGCCGATCTGGCTGGCCAGGCGGATGCGCTGGGACTCGCCGCCGGACAGGGTGTCCGCGCTGCGCTCCAGGCTCAGGTAGTTCAGGCCCACGTCCAGCAGGAAGCGCAGGCGCGAGGAGATTTCCTTGACGATCTTCTCGCCGATCTCGGCCTTGTTGCCCTGCAGCTGCAGGGTGCTGAACCACTGGTGGGCCTGGGCCAGGGTGGCGGCGTTGACTTCGTAGATGGCACGGGCCTGATCGCCGTCGCCCACGCGCACGTGGCGTGCCTCGCGGCGCAGGCGGCTGCCGTGGCAGTCGGGGCAACTGCGCAGGCTGCGCAGGCGGGCCAGGTCGTCACGCACGATCTGCGAATCGCTTTCGCGCAGGCGCCGTGCCATGTTGGGGATGACGCCTTCGAACACATGCTCCACCACGGTGGGCTTGCCGTCACCGTCGTAGGTAAAGGCCAGCTTCTCGGTGCCGGAACCCCACAGCACGACCTGGCGCACGGCGGCCGGCCAGCTGTCGAACGGCGCCTCCACATCCTGGCCGTAGTGCTGCGCAATGCTTTGCAGCAGGCTGAAGTAGGTGCTGTTGCGCCGGTCCCAACCGTGGATGGCACCGTTGGCCAGGCTGATGAAAGGAAAGGGCACGACCTTGTCCGGGTCGAAGTCCTCGCTGATGCCCAGGCCGTCACAGGTGGGGCAGGCGCCCATCGGGGAGTTGAAGGAGAACAGGCGCGGCTCCAGCTCCTCCAGCGCATAGGTGCACAGCGGGCAGGCAAAGCGGCTGCTGAAGACGTGCTCCTGGCCACTGTCCATGTCCACGGCCAGCACGCGGCCGCTGGCGGCATCGCCGCCGATGCGCAGCGCCGCCTCCAGGCTTTCGGCCAGGCGCTGCTGCAGGTCGGGGCGCACCTTGACGCGGTCCACCACCACGTCGATGTCGTGCTTGGCGTGCTTGTCCAGCACCGGCAGGTCGCTGGCCTCGCGCACGCTGCCGTTGATGCGAAAGCGGATGTAGCCCTGGGCCTGCATCTGCGTGAACAGCTCGGCGAATTCGCCCTTGCGCGCGCGTGCCACGGGGGCCAGCACCATCAGCCGGGTGCCTTCGGGCAGGGCCAGGATGGCGTCCACCATCTGGCTGATGGTCTGGGCCTGCAGGGGCAGATCGTGTTCGGGGCAGTAGGGCGTGCCGGCGCGGGCGAACAGCAGGCGCAGGTAGTCGTTGATCTCGGTGACCGTGCCCACGGTGGAGCGCGGGTTGTGGCTGGCGGCCTTCTGTTCGATGGCAATCGCCGGCGACAGGCCTTCGATCAGGTCCACGTCCGGCTTGTCGAGCTGGCCCAGGAACTGGCGCGCATAGGC
The DNA here is from genome assembly GCF_036541385.1 of Comamonas sp. GCA5. NCBI lineage: Bacteria > Pseudomonadati > Pseudomonadota > Betaproteobacteria > Burkholderiales > Comamonadaceae > Comamonas > Comamonas sp. GCA5. The sequence goes on from NZ_JAZHFR010000045.1 coordinate 4,636, forward strand.
CGACAGGCTTTCCACATAGCGGCGCTGGCCCTCGGCGTACAAGGTGTCGAAGGCCAGGCTGGACTTGCCCGAGCCCGACAGACCGGTCACCACCACCAGTTGGTTGCGCGGGATGTCCAGGTCGATGTTCTTGAGGTTGTGCGTGCGTGCACCGCGGATGCTGATGCGCGTATGCCCAAGGGCCTGGCCCAGGTAGCGGCCGTCAGGGTCGGGCGCATCGGCAGGCGGGAAGGGAGTCAAGGCGGCAGTCACGTCAGGGCTGGGGTCCGAAGGGAAATCATCCATCATAGAGATTTGGCCCGCCCGGTGTGTGGCGGTCATCTGCCCAATCGCAGACAATAAGGACTTGTTGGAGCCGCTGTACCGGAGCTCCGTGCGCCGCGGATTGCGGCTTTTTTGTGCCGTTCCACCTTGGTTTTGTTGCGTGTCCCAGCCCCACACCGATACCCCCTCCACCTCGCCTGATACCACCGTCGGCAGCACGATGACCCCGCTGGAGCGCCGCGCCAGCGCCAGCCTGGCGCTGATTTTTGCGCTGCGCATGCTGGGGCTGTTCCTGGTGCTGCCGGTGTTCGCGCTGGAGGCGGCCAAATACCCGGGCGGCCAGGATGCGGCCCTGGTGGGCCTGGCCATGGGCCTGTACGGACTGACGCAGGCCGTGTTCCAGCTGCCGCTGGGTCTGGCCTCGGACCGCTGGGGCCGCAAGCGCGTCATCGTGGCCGGGCTGGCCGTGTTCGCGCTGGGCAGCCTGGTGGCCGCCCTGGCCGATTCCTTGTTCGGGCTGATGGCGGGGCGGGCGCTGCAGGGCGCGGGCGCGGTGTCGGCCGCCGTGACGGCGCTGATGGCCGACCTGACGCGCGACAGCGTGCGCACCAAGGCCATGGCCCTGGTGGGTGGCTCCATCGGCCTGATGTTTGCGCTGGCCCTGGTGCTTAGCCCACTGCTGGCGGCCTGGGGCGGGCTGCCCGGCATCTTCGGCCTGACTTTTGCGCTCACGCTGGCCGGGATTGCCGTGGTGCTGTGGGTGGTGCCGCCCGAGCCGGTCCGGCACGCGGATGCACCGCGCGGCAAGGCGTCCGAGCTGTGGCAGCACCCCGATCTGCTGCGCCTGAACGCCGGCGTGTTCCTGCTGCACACCGTGCAGATGGCGATGTGGGTGGCCGTGCCGGCGCTGCTGGTGTCGGCCGGGCTGGCCAAGGACGTGCACTGGAAGCTGTACCTGCCGGCCGTGGTGCTGTCCTTCGTCGCCATGGGCGGCTTGTTTGCCCTGGAGCGCCGCGGCCGCCTGCGCGCCGCCCTGCTGGGCTCCATCGGCCTGATCCTGGTGGTGCAGATCGGCTTGGGGGCCGTGGCCCAGGCGGTGCTGCCGGCCTCGCTGGCGCTGCTGGGCGGGCTGATGTTCCTGTTCTTCGTGGGCTTCAACGCGCTGGAGGCCAGCCAGCCCAGCCTGGTCTCGCGCATGGCGCCGGCGGCGCTGCGTGGTGCAGCCCTGGGGGCGTACAACACCCTGCAGTCGTTGGGGCTGTTTGCTGGTGGCTTTTTGGGCGGGGTGCTGGCCAAGTGGGGCGGTATGCCGGCCCTGTTCACGGCCACGGCGGCGCTGATGCTGCTGTGGCTGGTGATCACCTGGCCGCTGCAGCCGATTGGGCGTGCGCCGCGTCATTAAAAAAACAGAGCATCTAGCGTTGGCTGATCAATGGCTTCCATGCAGAAATGCGTGGAAGCCTTTTTTACGTCAGCGCGGACTGCTCTGATTTTTGAAACGTCCTGCGCCGCATGTCCGGCAGGCGCACAGGTGTTGTTGTGCGGGGCTGCACGGCGCGCGGCAGGTGCGGTATGCTGCCAGCCTGCAGTCATACCGGGGGGTGCTGCACTCACTGATCTGGCGCGGGAACCTCCCCACTTTTTGCCCGCGCTACTTGCACAAAGGTATTCACCATGGCATCCGTCAACAAGGTCATCATCGTCGGCAACTTGGGGCGCGACCCCGAAATGCGCACCTTCCCCAGCGGGGACCAGGTCGCCAACGTCACCATCGCCACCACCGACCGCTGGCGCGACAAGAACACCGGCGAGAACAAGGAATCCACCGAGTGGCACCGCGTGGTCTTCAACGGCCGCCTGGCCGAGATCGTCGGCCAGTACCTGCGCAAGGGCTCGCAGGTCTATGTGGAAGGCAGCCTGCGCACGCGCAAGTGGACCGACCAGGCCACCGGCCAGGAGCGCTACGCGACCGAAATCCGTGCCGACAGCATGCAGATGCTGGGCAGCCGCCAGGGCATGGGCGGTGGCAACCAGAACCAGGGCTATGGCGATGACGCCGGCTATGGCGACAACGGTGGCTATGAGGCCCAAGCCCCACGCCGCGCGCCAGCGCCCGCACCGCGCCAGGCCGCGCCCCAGCAGCGCATGGCACCGCCCGCGGCGGCTCCCGCGCCCATGGCCCCACCGCCCCAGCGCGCGGCTTCCGGCTTTGACGACATGGACGACGACATTCCGTTCTGACCGGCTACAGCCTGATCGCACCACCCGCACGGTTCGCCCGCTGCGGGTTTTTTTATGCCCGCAAGCCGGGCTGAGAACTCGGATGCGGGTGCGGGGTTTGTGGGCCCCAGGCGCAGGTTTGGGCAGTTCTGGGCAGACTGCAAGGTTTTGGCTCTGTCTGCCTGTTCCATGCCTTCTTTCTATGCCAAGCAATGGCGTCGCCTGTTGTTGAGTTTTTCCCCGCAGATCCGGTCGTTGGTGGCGGAGGTGGCGCAGGCCCATAACCCCGCACTGGCGGAGCACTTCTACAGTGCCATGCTGGACGATGAAGCCGCTGCGGGCCTGTTGTCGCACGAGCAGGTGCAAGAGCGCCTGATGGGGTCCATGCGCCAATGGATTGCCCAGGTGCTGAGTGCGCAGCCGGAGGACGATCTGGAGCCCCTGGTGCAGCACCAGGTCAAGATCGGGGAAATCCATGCGCGCGTGGATGTGCCCGTGCACCTGGTGTTGCGCGGTGCGCGCCGGCTCAAGGACGGCTGGCACCACCTGCTGGCGCAGCACCATCCCGAGCAGCAGACCGAGGCCAGCCAGATGGTGGCCGCCGTGATCGACCATGCCATGGAGGCCATGTCGCAAGGCTACGCGGTGTCGCGCGACAGCAATTCACGCACCAAGGAGGCGTACCGCCTGTTCTCCGTGACGCAAAACCTCTCGACCGTGCGTGAGCAGCGGCGCGCCGAGTTGCTGGCCTGGGAGAACCAGTGCCTGTACCTGCATGCGCTGGGGGCGGAAAGCCAGCCGCTGAGCAGCTTGGCCGCGTCCAATTTCGGGCTGTGGTTCCGCCACAAAGGCGCTGACATGTTTCAGGGTGCACCGGCCGCGCAGAGCATTCTGGACGCCATCGAACGCATCGACCAGGTGCTGTTGCCCGCACTGATGCGCGCCCAAGGAGGGGAGGTGGCGCAGCCGCTGCTGCAGCTGCACGAACAGGTCCGCCACATGGCCATGAATCTGGAGGCCTTGTTCACGCAGAACAGCGAGCTGGATGCCGGGCGCGACGTGTTGACGCAACTGCTCAACCGCAAGTTCCTGCCCGTGGTGCTGTCCAAGGAAGTGTCCTATGCGCGCAAGAGTGCTGCGGCGTTCAGCGTGCTGACCATCGACATCGACTTCTTCAAGCAGATCAACGACCAGCATGGCCACGAGGGGGGCGACATGGTGCTGCAGCAAATGGCGGCCCTGCTGAGCCACAACATCCGCGGGGGGGACTACCTGTTCCGCCTGGGGGGCGAGGAGTTCCTGATGGTGCTGGTCGATACCGGCAGCGAAGGGGCCCAGCGCGTGGCCGAGAAGCTGCGCAAGCAGGTGGAGCAGGCGCGCTTCCAGCTGCCGCGCAACCAGACCCAGGGCGTCACCATCAGCGTGGGGGTGGCGACCTTCGACGGCCATCCCGACTACCAGCGCATCCTGCGCCAAAGCGATGCGGCGCTGTACCGCGCCAAGACCGCCGGCCGCAACCGGGTGCAGGTGGCCGAGCTGGAAGGCTGAGCCCGCCCGCGCAGCCCGGTGCCTGTGGGCCGGGCTGCGGCGGCGGTGTTCAGGCGCGCAGGTTCAGCACGTCGAACATGTCGAACTGGCCCTGCGCCTGGGTGGCCAGGAAGCGCACGGCGCGCAGGCTGCCTTCGGCATAGGTGGCGCGGCTGCTGGATTTGTGCGTGATCTCGATGCGCTCGCCCGTGCCGGCAAACAGCACGGTGTGGTCGCCCACGATGTCCCCGCCACGCACGGTCGCAAACCCGATGGTGTTTTCCTTGCGCTCCCCGGTGTGGCCAAAGCGTTCGTAGACGGCGCGGTCTTCCAGCTTGGTGCCCTGGGCTTCGGCAATCACTTCGCCCATCTTGATGGCGGTGCCCGAGGGCGCATCCACCTTGTGCTTGTGGTGGGCTTCGACGATCTCGATGTCGTAGCCGGTATCCAGGGCCTTGGCGGCCATCTCCAGCAGCTTCAGGGTGACGTTGACGCCCACGCTCATGTTGGGCGCCAGCATGATGGCGGTCTTTTGCGCGTAGGCGGCAATCTGGGTCTTTTGCGCATCGCTGAAACCGGTGGTGCCAATCACCACCTTGACGCCCAACTCGGCGCACACGGCCAAGTGCTCCAGGGTCCCTTCGGGGCGGGTGAAGTCGATCAGGAAATCGGCCTTGGACAGTGCACTGTGCAGGTCGCTTTCGATCAGCGCACCGCTGTTCTGGCCCAGAAAGGCGGCGGCATCGGTGCCCAGGGCCGGGCTGCCGGACAGGTCCAGGGCCGCGGTCAGCATGCAGTCCTTGCTGTTCTGGATGGCCTCTACCAGCATGCGGCCCATGCGGCCAGATGCGCCTGCGACGGCGATGCGCAGGCGAGGGGTCGAAGAGGTGGCGGTCATAGCAATCCTGTCAGTGTGTCGAACGTGCAAAGCCGCTCCAGCGCCTGAGGCACCGAGCGGCCCGTGTGCAGCATGCCAAGGCGCATGTGCAGAGAAATTCAGTTGGCTTCCAGCGGGGGGTAGCTGCGCTGGGGTTGTGCGGTGTCGCGGGCGACAGCGTCCGCAGCCTTGGGCTTGGCGGCCGGGAACTTGGCCAGCTGCTCTTCGGAAGCCTGCAGGTTGGGCACCTTCAGCTTGCCGGTGGGCTTGCCCAGGGTGGCCACGAATTCGGATTCCGAGGGCATTTCATCGCCTTCGGCCCGCACGAAGCGTTCGCCTTCGAAGAAGACGTTCAGCTTGCGGTTCTGGGCTTCCACCCCCTGGCGCTGGATGGTGAACACATAGTCCCAGCGGTCGGCGTGAAAGACGCTGGTGACCAGGGGCGTGCCCAGGATTTCACGCACCTGCTGGCGGCTCATGCCAGGCTGCAGGGCCTGCACCTGCTCGCGCGAGACGAAATTGCCTTGCACCACTTCCACCTTGTAGGGGGTGATGGAGCTCATGGCATTGCGGGTGGTTTCACTCACGCTGCTACATGCGGCCAGCAGCGAGACGAGAGACAGAGTCAGCGCCACCCGGAGGCGACAACGGGCGTGTACATGCATGGGTAATAAGCCAAGGATATGATCTGGCCCATTGTAGCGGCAGGTGCTGCCGGGGCTGGCGCGCAATCGCGCACCCGGTTTTGGGCCGTTTTGTTGTCAGGGGCAAGCTGTCGTAAGCTTGTGCCGCAACCCACTTTCAATTACGCCATGAAGAACATCGACGACCTCAAAAGCACAGGCCTGAAAGCGACGCTGCCGCGCCTGAAGATCTTGGAGATTTTCCAGGGTGGCAAGCAACGCCATATGACGGCCGAAGACGTGTTTCGCGTCCTGCTCGATGAGCGTTCGGACATTGGTTTGGCGACGGTCTACCGCGTGCTGACCCAGTTCGAGCAGGCCGGCATCTTGCTGCGCAGCAATTTCGAAAGTGGCAAGGCGGTGTACGAGCTCAACGAGGGCCAGCACCACGACCATTTCGTCTGCACGGCGTGCGGCAAGGTGGAGGAGTTCTATGACCCCGAGATCGAGAAGCGCCAGCAGATGATCGCCGACCGCATGGGCTGGAGCATCCAGGATCACTCCATGTCGCTGTACGGCCAGTGTGCCGACTGCACGACCAAGGTGGGCAAGCGCTGAGCGCCGGCACGCCGAGCGTGCCCTGCTGCTGACCAGGCATCCTCGTGATGCCTTTTTTTATGCCGCCTTACTGGGCGCCGCGGCCCATGTCGCGTTCCATGGCCTTGCGGTGGCGCTCGACAAACTCTTGGTAGGTGTCGATGCCCCGCAGCTGCAGGATGCTGTTGCGCACGGCGGCTTCCACCAGCACCGCAATGTTGCGGCCCGCGGTCACGGGAATCACCACCTTGCGCACCGGGATGCCCAGCACGTCCTGGGTCAGGGGCTCCTGGGGCAGGCGTTCGTACTCGCGCTCCATGGTTTCCTTGCGCACCAGGTGCACGATGAGCTTGAGGCGCATCTTGCGGCGCACGGCGGTCTCGCCAAAGATGGCGCGGATGTCCAGCAGGCCGATGCCACGCACTTCCAGCAGATTCTGCAGCAGCTCGGGGCACTTGCCCTCGATGGTGGTCTGGTTGATGCGGTACAGGTCGACGGCATCGTCGGCGACCAGGCCGTTGCCCCGGGTGATTAGCTCCAGGCCCAGCTCGCTCTTGCCCAGACCGGACTCGCCGGTGATCATCACGCCCATGCCCAGGATGTCCATGAACACGCCGTGCATGGTGGTGCGGTCGGCAAAGTGCTTGGACAGGTAGGCGCGCAGCACGTCGATGACGAAGGCCGAGGCTTCGCGCGTGGCGAACATGGGGATTTGTGCCTGTTCGCACATGGTCAGCAGGGCGGGGGGCGCCGCCTGCCCATCGGCCAGCACCAGCACCGGGGGCTCCAACTTGACGATGCGCTCAATGCGCCGGGCGCAGTCTTCGGGGGTGGCATTCTGTAGGTAGGCCACCTCGCGTTCCCCGAGCACCTGCAGGCGGTAGGGGTGGATGTAGTTCAGGTAGCCGACCAGATCGGCACCGGAGCGCGCGGAGCGCACGGCCATCTCATCGAAGCGGCGTTCCGAGGCGCCCAGGCCCGCCAGCCATTCCCAACGCAGCGTGGTACGAAAAGCTTCGAAGAGCCGGTTGGCGTTGATGGCTTTGTGGCGCATGGCGGGGGCAGTGAAACCTTGCCGGCCCTCGCAGCAGGCAAGGTGGGGTTAGTTGGCAGCGGCGGATTGCCAGGTGGCAATCAGTTCGTGCAGCACCAGGGCGTCGTTGGCGCTCTTGAGCGACTCGCGCAGGCCGCTGTCGCTCAGCAGCTCGGCAATTTCCGACAGGATTTCCAGGTGCTGCTGGGTGGCGGCTTCGGGCACCAGCAGAAAGATCAGCAGCTGTACCGGTTGCTCATCGGGGGCGTCGAAGCCGATGGCGCGGGCCAGCTGGAACACCGCGGCCATCGGGGCCTTCAGGCCCTTGATGCGGCCGTGGGGGATGGCGACGCCATGGCCCAGTCCGGTGGAGCCCAGACGCTCCCGGGCGAACAGGCTGTCCGTGATCAGCGCGCGCGACAGGCCGTGCAGTCCTTCAAACAAAAGACCGGCTTCTTCAAAAGCGCGTTTTTTGCTGGTGGCATCAACGCTCACAAGCACTTGAGCGGGCGACAGGATGGAAGCTAGACGGTTCATGTTGGGAGGAATTATGCATCGCCCGGACCCAGAATGCTGGCTGGTGCGCCGGAGCAAAAAGGCCGCCAGCTGGCGGCCTGTCAGGGCAGACTTTACCCAAATCTGCGTTCAAGCAAAAGACAAGGTGCTTTAAGGGGCCGCGAAGGCGGCCACGGCATGTTTGGTCGGGGTGCAGCGCCAGCCCTTGGTGCGGGTCTTGTGGCTCAGGGCCAGTCGGTCAAGCTTGTCGGCCAACTCGTCGATCGCGGCGTACAGGTCAAAGTGCTTGCTGCCGGCGTGCAGGGCGTTGCCCTTGACGAGGATGCTGCATTCGGCGCGCTGGCGCCCGTCCTTTTGCGCTTCGTTGTGCGTGGACAGCAGCACCTTCACGTGGATCACCTGGTCCACGTGGCGCAGCACGCGGTCCAGTTTGGCGAGAACGTAGGCCCGCAAGGCGGGGCTGACATCCAGATGGTGGCCGCTGATGGTCAAGTTCATAGATCAACCTCCTGTGCTTTCAGGGTGGCAAAGCTGGGGGCCGCACACCGGAGGGTGCGGCCTGGGGCGGTTGAATGCGCATTCGTCGCTTGCGAACCACTATGCGCCTGTTGACCGGGGTGTGCAAGCGCATGCTGGGGTGGTACGCGGGGAAATGGCCGCCCGGCAGACGGGGGGCGCAAATGAGCGCAAAATGGGGCGTTTTTGCTGAGGTCTGCTGGGCGTGTGCGCCGCTGCGCAGGATCGGCATCGACATTGACGCAACCAGGTGCGCTGCGTGCGCCAGCGTCTGGCCCCGCCCTAAAATCCTGGCCTGCAGCACGGCCTGCCCGGCACGGCGACTTTGCCAAGTTTCGAATTCCTTTTGTCTGCCTTCTCCATGACACAGCCCACGACTTCTGCCCTGCACACTTCCAACATCACGTCCCTGCCGCTGCTGGCGCGCGGCAAGGTGCGTGACAACTACGCCGTGGGGGATGACCGCATCCTGATGGTGGCTTCGGACCGTCTGTCGGCCTTCGACGTGATCATGGGCGAACCCATCCCCGGCAAGGGCGTGCTGCTGACGCAGATGGCACTGTTCTGGTTCGACAAGCTGGGTCACATCTGCCCCAACCACCTGACCGGCGAAGCGCCCGAGTCCGTGGTCAAGCCCGAGGAAGTCAAGCAGGTCGAAGGCCGCTCCATGCTGGTGAAGCGCCTCAAGCCGGTGCTGATCGAGGCCGTGGTGCGCGGCTACCTGGCCGGCAGCGGCTGGCAGGAATACAAGGCTTCGCAGTCGGTCTGTGGCGTGCAGCTGCCCGCCGGCCTGACCAACGCCGCCAAGCTGCCCGAGCCCATCTACACCCCCGCCGCCAAGGCCGAAATGGGTGACCACGACGAGAACATCACCTACGAGCGCACCGTGGAAATGGTGGGCGAGCAGCTGGCCGCCCAGATCCGCGACACCGCCATCCGCATCTACCAGGAAGCGGCCGAGATCGCGCTGACCAAGGGCATGATCATTGCCGACACCAAGTTCGAATTCGGCCTGACCGAAGACGGCACCCTGGTGCTGATGGATGAGGTGCTGACCCCCGACAGCTCGCGCTACTGGCCTGTGGAAGGCTACGAGGACGCGCTGGCCAAGGGTGAGAACCCGCCCAGCTACGACAAGCAGTTCGTGCGCGACTGGCTGGAGCAGGCCAAGGTCAACGGCAAGCTGTGGGACAAGACGGCCCCGGCGCCGCGTCTGCCCCAGGAGGTGATCGAGAAGACCGCCGCCAAGTACCGCGAAGCCCTGCAGCGCCTGATGGCCTGAGCAGGCGCCACGCGCCGCTGAAAAAAGCAGCCCGAGGGCTGCTTTTTTTGTGCGTGCTCGCAGAAAAGAGAGCGGTCAGCGCTCTTCAGTAGTGGCTTTGAAGCTGAAAAGTATCTGAAATCCTTGCCAGGCTTGCGCAGGCAGCTCCTGGTTGGTGCAACCCTGCGCAGTCCGCAGTCCGCAGTCCGCAGTCCGCAGCTCTCAGCGGCGTGCGGGGGCGGCCTGCAGGGCGCTGGCCATGTCCATGGCCAGCTTGCGCAGGGCCTGCCAGCTGTCGCGTGGCCAGCCGTCGGCGGGCAGGCCCTTGACGATGCCGTCGACCAGGTGGGCCGAGTGCAGCAGGCGCACGGCGGCATTGGGCGTGAGGCGCGGCACCACGCGCTCGAACAGCTTTTCCTTGGCGCCCCAGATGCGCAGGCCGCGCAGCACCATGGGCAGGGGCTGGCCGCCGGCCAGCGCATCCTTGGCGCGCTTGAGGTTGCGGATGTCCTCGGCCAGCGTCCAGTGCACCAGCACCTCGGCCGTGCCCTCGGCCTGCAGGCCGTCGAGCATGCGCATGGCGCGCGGCAGGTTGCCGGACAGCACGGCCTCGGACAGCTTGAAGACGTCGTAGCGCGCCACGTTCAGCACGGCCTGTTCGACCACCTCGTAGCTCAGCTCGCCCTCGGGCTGCAGCAGGCCCAGTTTCTGGATCTCCTGGTGCGCGGCCAGCAGGTTGCCTTCCACGCGGTCGGCGAAGAACTGCAGGGTGCGCTGGCCCGCTTCGCCCGAGGCCACGCGCTGGCCCTGCTGGGCCAGGCGCTGCGCAATCCAGGTGGGCAGGGCGGCGCGTTCGATGGGGTCGATGGCCACGGTCACGCCGTTGGCCTCCAGCGCGGCGAACCAGGCGCCCTTCTTGGTCTGGGCGTCCAGGCGCGGCAGGGTGACCAGGGTCAGCGTGTGTTCGTCCTGGGCGGCGTGGGCGGCCAGCTGCTGCAGGGCCGCGCTGCCGTCCTTGCCGGGCTTGCCCGAGGGGATGCGCAGCTCCACCAGCTGCTTGTCGGCAAACAGGCTCAGCGATCCACCGGCGGCCAGCACCGCACTCCAGTCGAAATGCGCCCCCTGCACGGTGTGCACGCTGCGTTCGGTGTGGCCGGCTGCGCGCGCTGCGGCACGGATGGCGTCGGCCGCCTCCTGCTGCTGCAGCGGTTCGTCGCCGTACAGGGTGTACAAAGGCCGCAGACCCTTGTGCAGGTGTGCGGCCAGCTGGTTCAGTGCCAGTTGCATGGGGGCTTATTCCGCCGGGGGGTGGGCGGCGGCCAGGCGGCGCAGCAGCTGCTGCGCCATGTCGGCGTACATGTTGCGGTACAGGGCGGCTTCTTCCTCGTCCTTGGCCAGGGCCAGGGATTCGCTGTAGCTCATGTCGCGCTTCTGTTGGATCTCCGCGTCTTCGATCCAGACACGGCCGTCGCGGTCGACCAGCTTGAAGCGGCCGGTCAGGCGCAGCTCCACCTCGCGCACCTGGCCGGACACGGTCTTGGCCAGCACCACGCGCTGGCGGCCCTCGCCCAGCAGGTGCAGGGTGGCCTCGGCGGTGTCGGGCTTGGCGGGCGGCAGCACCACGGTCAGGTTGCCGCCGGCCGTGGCCAGGTTGCGCAGCACTTCGCGGGTGAAGGGCGAGCCCGCCGGGGCCTGCACATACAGCGATTTGAAGGGGAAGGACGGCGCGCCACGCAGGCGAAAGCCGCAGGCGCTGACCGCGGGGGCCAGCACCATCAGGGAAAGCAGCGTACGTTTGCGCATGGCGTGCATCCTCAGGCGTCGTCAGACGACGATGTTGACCAGACGGCCGGGCACCACGATCACCTTCTTGGGGGTGGCGCCGTTGATGAACTTCTGGGCTTCTTCGTGGGCCAGGGCGGTGGCTTCGATCAGGGCCTTGTCGGCCGCCGCAGGCACGCGGATCGCGCCGCGCAGCTTGCCGTTGACCTGCAGCACCAGCTCCAGCTCGTCCTGCACCAGAGCCGAGGCATCCACCTGGGGCCAGGCCGCGTCCAGCAGGTCGCCCTGCTTGTTGGCGTAGCCCAGCTCGCTCCACAGCACATGGGTGATGTGCGGCGTGGCGGGGTAGAGCACGCGCAGCAGGATGCCAAAGCCTTCGATGGCGGCGATCTGGCCGTCAGCGCTGTCCAGGCCCTTGAAGCCTTCCAGCGCGTTGATCATCTTCATCGCGCCCGAGACCACGGTGTTGTACTGCATGCGCTGGTAGTCGTAGTCCACCTGCTTGAGCACTGTGTGGATTTCCAGGCGCAGCGCCTTGGCGTCCTTGCCGAACTGCACCTGGGACAGGTCGGACAGGCCGTCGGTGGCGGCTTCGGCCGCAGCGTAGTTGCCGGCCAGCAGCTTGGCGCCGAAGTTGTAAACGCGGCGCAGGAAGCGGTAGCTGCCTTCCACGGCGGCGTCGTTCCACTCCAGCGTCAGCTCGGGCGGTGCGGTGAACATGGTGTACAGGCGCGCGGTGTCGGCGCCGTACTTCTCGATCAGCTCCTGCGGGTCGATGCCGTTGTTCTTGGACTTGGACATGGTGCCCACGCCCTCGTAGTCGATGGCCGTGCCCACGGGCAGCAGGCCGTCGGCGCTGTCGACTTCGGTCTTCAGCTTGGCACCGATGATCTTGCCAGTCTCGTCGTGGACGTGCTCGACGTCCTTGGGCCAGAAGTATTCCTTGGCGCCCTTGGCCGTGCGGCGGCTGTAGATGTGGTTCAGCACCATGCCCTGGGTCAGCAGCTTGGTGAAGGGCTCGTCGATCTTGAGCAGGCCCAGGTCGCGCATCACCTTGGTCCAGAAGCGGGCGTACAGCAGGTGCAGGATCGCGTGCTCCACACCGCCGATGTACTGGTCCATAGGCATCCAGTAGTCAGCACCGTCGGCCACCATCTGCTCGCGGTTTTGCGCATCGCAATAACGCATGAAGTACCACGAGCTGTCCACGAAGGTGTCCATGGTGTCGGTCTCGCGGCGGGCAGGTTTTCCGCAGCAAGGGCATACCACGCCTGCGTGGAATGCTTCACTTTTTACCAGGGGGTTACCTGAGCCATCGGGCACCAGGTCTTGCGGCAGCACCACGGGCAGGTCTTGTTCGGGCACAGGCTGGGCGCCGCAATCGGCGCAGTGGATGATGGGGATGGGGGTGCCCCAGTAGCGCTGGCGGCTGATGCCCCAGTCGCGCAGGCGCCAGGTGGTCTTCTTCTCGCCCAGGCCCTTGGCGGCAAGCAGCTGAGCCACCTTGTCCACGGCTTTGGAGTGGGGCAGACCGTCAAGCTCACCCGAATTTACACAGACCCCATCTTTGGAGCCAAATTCTTCGCTCCACGCATACCAAACCAGCGTTTTTTCAGGATCACTTTCTAGCGAAATACGCGGAGCGGATGTTGTGCGCTCCTCAACTACGCTAGTGTCAGTGCTGTTGTGAACGGCCTTGCCAGCCCATGCCTTAGGAGCAATAACAGGCTTAATCTCAAGGCCGTATTTACGGGCAAAGGCAAAGTCGCGCTCGTCGTGGGCAGGCACGCCCATCACGGCGCCGTCGCCATAGCTCATCAGCACATAGTTGCCGATCCACACCTCGACTTGCGCACCGGTGATGGGATGGGTGACGAACAGGCCCGTGGGCTTGCCTTCCTTTTCCTTGACGGCCAGCTCGGCTTCGGTCGTGCCGCCCTTTTTGCATTCTTCGATGAAGGCAGCCAGTTCGGGCTTGTCGGCAGCGGCGTGCAGGGCCAGCGGGTGCTCGGGCGCCACGGCGCAGAAGGTCACGCCCATGATGGTGTCGGCACGCGTGGTGAAGACGTACAGCTTGCCGTCCTGGATCAGTTGGCCGTCAGCCCCCTGGATGTCATGGGTGAACGCAAAGCGCACACCGGCGGACTTGCCGATCCAGTTTTCCTGCATCAGGCGCACCTTGTCGGGCCAGCCCGTCAGGGTCGCCTTGTCGTTGCCGACCTGCACGTGGTCCAGCAGCTCTTGCGCGTAGCCGGTGATGGCCAGGTAGTAGCCGGGGATCTCGCGCTTTTCCACCAGGGCGCCGGTGCGCCAGCCGCGGCCGTCAATGACCTGCTCGTTGGCCAGCACGGTCTGGTCCACCGGGTCCCAGTTCACCACCTGGGTCTTGCGGTAGGCGATGCCCTTGTCCAGCATCTTCAGGAACAGCCACTGGTTCCACTTGTAGTACTCGGGGTCGCAGGTGGCGATCTCGCGGCTCCAGTCGATGGCCAGGCCCATGGACTGCATCTGCTTCTTCATGTACGCGATGTTGTCGTACGTCCACTGGGCCGGTGGCACCTTGTTCTTCAGCGCAGCGTTCTCAGCGGGCAGACCGAAGGCATCCCAGCCCATGGGCATCAAGACGTTGTAGCCCTGCATGCGCAGCTGGCGCGTGAGCATGTCGTTGATGGTGTAGTTGCGCACGTGGCCCATGTGCAGCTTGCCGCTGGGGTAGGGCAGCATGGAGCAGGCATAGAACTTTTTTTTGTTGCTGTCCTCTACGACACGGTAGGCATCGCGGGCGGCCCAATGGTCGTGCGCCGCGCGTTCGACCTCGGTGTGGTTGTATTTGTCTTGCATGAGCTGGTAGATCGGTTGTGCAGTCAAAATACTGCTTTCTCTGGATTTTAGGCGCTAGGACGGTTCCCTTGGCGCGCGAACGGGCGACCCTTTCGGTGCGGTTTGCCTGCAGATCCCCTTCTCTGACTGACTTTTTCTGACATTCGTTTGGACTGGTGCCAAACGCAGGTGTGTGCCGTGGATTTGACTGCTGTTGCTTTGTATGCCGGGATGGAGCCGTGGGCCCAGGCCTGTACCGGCCTGGTGTTGCTGGCCCTGCTGGCCCTGGTGTCGCGTTTCGTGGTGCAGGGCGTGCTGCTGCATTTCGTGCGCCTGTGGCGCCGGGCGATGCCGGCCATGGGCTGGGCGCCCATTCTGCTGCACGACCATGTGCTGGTGCGCCTGGCCAAGATCGTGCCCTCCGTGGTGGTGCAGCTGGGCATCCACTGGGTGCAGCACCTGCCGCCCAACGCGACCAAGGCGATCGGCAACCTGGCGACGGCGCTGACCGTCTACCACGTGGTGCGCGTGGTGGCCACGCTGCTGGGCGAGATCAACGATGCCCACGACCGCCACGACGGCCCCAAGGCCACGCAGACCCACTCCATCAAGAGCTATGTGCAACTGGCCAAGCTGGTGGCCTACATCGTGGGCGCGCTGCTGATCGCGGCGGCCATCATGGACCGCTCGCCGCTGCTGCTGCTCTCGGGCCTGGGTGCCATGTCGGCGGTGCTGATGCTGGTGTTCAAGGACACCATCCTGTCCTTCGTGGCCGGGGTGCAGATCGCCTCCAACGACATGATGCGCGTGGGCGACTGGATCGAGATGCCCCAGGCCGGCGCCGACGGCTTCGTGGTGGACATCGCGCTGAACACCGTCAAGGTGCAGAACTGGGACAAGACCATCACCACCATCCCCACCTGGCGGCTGATGACCGAGAGTTTCAAGAACTGGCGCGGCATGTTCCAGTCCGGCGGGCGCCGCATCATGCGCTCGCTGCTGGTGGATGCCGCCACCGTGCACCTGCTGACCCCGGCCGAGCGCCAGAACCTGGCGCGCATCCGCCTGCTGGATGGCTTCTGGAGCGAGCGCGAGGGCCTGCTGGCGCAGGACGGTCAGGGCGGGGTGCTGCCCCCGCAGGCCGCCGTGGCGCCGGACATGGTGACCAACCTGGCCGCCTTCAAGGCCTATGCCTATGCCTACCTGCAGGCCCATCCCGGCATCTCCAAGGCGCCCGGCATGTTCATGCTGGTGCGCACGCTGGAGCCCACGGCCACCGGCGTGCCGCTGCAGCTGTTTTGCTACACCGCCACCACCGTGTGGGTGGAGTACGAAGGCATCCAGGGCGATGTCATCGACCACCTGATCGGCGTGCTGCCGCAGTTTGGCCTGGCCCTGTACCAGCGCTCGTCCGACCAGGGCAGCCGCCAGATCGCCCAGGCGCTGGCCCACGGCGAGCATGCCTAAGCCCGCGCGCGCCAGCGCCTCCGCCCACCTCCGGGGATAATTTCGCTATGACTAAGCACAGAGTGGTCGTCGGCCTGTCCGGCGGCGTGGATTCGGCGGTGACCGCCTATTTGCTCAAGCAGCAGGGCCACGACGTGGTCGGCATCTTCATGAAGAACTGGGAAGATGACGACGACAGCGAGTTCTGCTCCAGCCGCCAGGACTTCCTGGACGCGGCCAGCGTGGCCGATGTGATCGGCATCGAGATCGAGCACGTCAACTTTGCCGCCGAGTACAAGGACCGCGTCTTCGCCGAGTTCCTGCGCGAGTACGAGTCCGGGCGCACGCCCAACCCCGATGTGCTGTGCAACGCCGAGATCAAGTTCAAGGCCTTCCTGGACCACGCCATGCGCTTGGGGGCGGAAAAGATCGCCACCGGCCACTACGCCCGCGTGCGCCAGAACGCCACGACCGGCCTGTTCGAGCTGCTCAAGGGCCTGGATCCGTCCAAGGACCAGAGCTACTTCCTGCACCGCCTGAACCAGGCCCAGCTGTCCAAGACGCTGTTCCCCGTGGGCGAGCTGCACAAGACCGAAGTGCGCCGCATCGCCGAGGAAATCGGCCTGCCCAACGCCAAGAAGAAGGACTCCACCGGCATCTGCTTCATTGGCGAGCGGCCGTTCCGCGACTTCCTGAACCGCTACATCAGCAAGGAACCCGGTCCCATCCTGGACGATCGCAACCGCAAGCTGGGCAAGCACGTGGGCCTGAGCTTCTACACCCTGGGCCAGCGCTCGGGCCTGGGCATCGGCGGTGTCAAGGACAAGGGCGCGGCGCGCGGCGCGGGCGACCATGCCCCCTGGTTCGTGGCCGCCAAGGAGGTGGAGAAAAACATCCTGCGCGTGGTGCAGGGTCATGACCACCCGCTGCTGCTGTCGCACCGCCTGGACGCGGACAACGCCAGCTGGGTGGCCGGCCATGCGCCCGCGCCCGGTACCTATGGCTCCAAGACCCGCTACCGCCAGCCCGATTCGCCGGCCGTCCTGGGTGCCTGCCCCAGCGCCACACAGTTCCGCCTGGACTTTCCCGAGGCGCAATGGGCTGTCACGCCCGGCCAGTCGGCCGTGCTGTACGACGGCGAGGTCTGCCTCGGTGGCGGCATGATCGCTGCCGTCGACCCCCAGGACTGAGGCCGGCGCCACGGCGGGCCGCGGAGCCGGTCACGCCTCCACCCCAGGCCAACCCCAGGCCAAAACTAGGCACGCTAGCGTGCCTTTTTTTGCGCACCAAATCTGGATCAAATCATGCGCTAGCGCGCATACAGTCTGCGCAGACTGCTATGGAATCAGTCGACCAGTTGGGCGCGGGCCTTGGCCATCCAGCCGTGCAGGTGGGTGTGCAGGTCGCTCTGGCTGAAGGAGCAGCTTTCCTCGGTGAACAGGGCGCTGGACTCCAGCCGGTCCAGCAGTTGCAGCAGCACCGGGCCGTAGCGCTCGGGCAGGGCCGCCAGCAGGGCATGGGCGGCGCGCGCCTGGTCGTTGAGCTGTGCGGCGCTGAGGCTGCCGTCCTCCAGGCGCAGCAGGGCGTCGTCCAGGGCCTGCAGCTGCAGCAGGGCGTCGGTGTGGGCGGTCATGGCCGTTCTCCTCGGTGGCGGGGTGTTGGCATGCAGTGTAGGGCGCGGCAGACAGCCCTGTCACCGCACAGACCTCGCTTCTCGGCGAGAATCTGGGCATGAACGCGCTGAACATTGCCGAAACCATGCAAACCATGGGTTTGCAAGCAAAAGTGGCTGCAGCCCAGATGGCACGGGCGAATGCTGCTACCAAAAGCAAGGCCTTGCTGGCCTTGGCACGCCTGCTGCGCGACAACGTCGCGGCGCTGCAGGTGGACACGCCCGGGACCTGGAGCGGGCCGTGGCGAATGGCCTGTCCGACCCGATGGTCGACCGCCTGCGCCTGACGCCCAAGGTGCTGGAGACCTGCGCCCAGGGTTGCGAGCAGCTGGCCCACATGCCGGATGTGATCGGCGAGATCTCGGGCATGAAGCAGCAGCCCAGCGGCATCCGCGTCGGCCAGATGCGCGTGCCCATCGGCGTGTTCGGCATGATTTACGAAAGCCGCCCGAACGTGACCATCGAGGCCGCCAGCCTGTCCATCAAGAGCGGCAATGCCTGCATTTTGCGCGGCGGCTCCGAGGCCATCGACTCCAACAAGGCCCTGGCCCGCCTGGTGGCCCAGGCCATGGCCGAAGCCGGCCTGCCCGAGCACGGCGTGCAGCTGGTGCAGACCACGGACCGCGAGGCCGTAGGCCAGCTGATCGCCATGCCTGCCTATGTGGACGTCATCATTCCGCGCGGCGGCAAGGGCCTGATCGAGCGCATCAGCCGCGACGCCAAGGTGCCGGTGATCAAGCACCTGGACGGCAACTGCCACACCTATGTGGACGACCCATGCGACATCGAGCTGGCCGTCAAGGTGACCGACAACGCCAAGACCCAGAAGTACAGCCCCTGCAACGCCACCGAAAGCCTGCTGGTGGCGCGCGGCGTGGCCCAGGAGTTCCTGCCCAAGATCGGCGCCATCTTTGCCGCCAAGGGCGTGGAGATGCGCGGCTGCCCCGAAGCCCTGGCCATCCTGCGCCAGGTCGCCGGCGCCCAGCTGGCCGAGGCCACCGAGGCCGACTGGAGCGAGGAATACCTGGCCCCCATCATCAGCGTGAAGGTGGTGGACGGCCTGGACGCCGCCATCGCCCACATCAACCGCTACTCCAGCGGCCACACCGAGGCCATCCTGACGCGCGACCACGTGCACGCCCAGCGCTTTCTGCGCGAGGTCGACTCGGCCAGCGTCATGGTCAATGCCAGCACCCGTTTTGCCGACGGCTTCGAGTACGGCCTGGGCGCAGAAATTGGCATCAGCACCGACAAGTTCCATGCGCGCGGTCCGGTGGGCATCGAGGGTCTGACCTCGCTCAAATACATCGTGCTGGGCGAAGGCGACGTGCGCAGCTGAAGACCGCAGGCCGGACGGCGGCAGTCGGCCGCGCGGCCTGGGCAGGCGCCTGCATCACAAGGACAGGGCATGAAGATCATCATCTTGGGGGCGGGCCGGGTCGGCTACAGCGTGGCGGAGAGCCTGGTCTCCGAGCGCAATGACATCACCGTCATCGACACCGATGCCCAGCGCCTGCAGGAGCTGCAGGACCGGTTCGATCTGCGCGGGGTCGTGGGCAACGGCATCGACGTGCAGGTGCTGGCCGAGGCCGGCGCCGCCGACACCGACCTGCTGATCGCCTGCGCGGCCCAGGACGAAACCAACCTGGTCTGCTGCAAGATCGCTCACATGGTGTTCGGTGTGCGCACCCGCGTGGCGCGCGTGCGGGCGGCGGGCTTTGATGTGTCGCAGCCGCTGCTGGGCCCCGAGGGCTTTGCGGTGGACACCATCATCTGCCCCGAAGCCTCGGTGATGCGCTACATCCTGAAGCTCATCGAGTACCCCGATGCCCTGCAGGTGCGCGAGTTCGCCGGCGGGCGCGCCTGCCTGTCCTCGGTGCGCGCGCGGCTGGGGGCCCCGGGCGTGGGCATGCGCATCGGCGACGTGCGCATGCACCACCCGGAGCTGGCGATGCGCATCGTGGCCATCTACCGGCGCTTTGCCGACGAGCCCGACCGCTTCGTGCGCTGCGACGGCAGCACCCGCATCGAGCCGGGCGACGAAGTCTTCGTGCTGGCCGCCAGCGAGCATCTGCAGCAGATGCTGAATGTCTTTCACCGCCCCAGCGGCCAGCCGGCGCGGGCAGTGCGTCGCATTTTGATAGCAGGCGGCGATCCGGTCAGCCTGCACCTGGCCCAGGCCCTGGCGACCGAGCCGGGGCGCTTCATCGTCAAGATCATCGAAAGCGACCCGCGCCGCTGCGAGGTGCTGGCGGCGGCCCTGCCCAGCGAGGTGCTGGTGCTGCAGGGCAACCCCACGGATGAGGACCTGTTCGCCGACGAGAGCGTGGAGGAGACAGACCTGTTCCTGGCGCTCACCGAGGACGACGAGAACAACATCATGGCCAGCCTGCTGGCCAAGCGCATGGGCGCCAGCCGCGTGCTGGCGCTGATCAACCGGCGCAGCTATGCCGACCTGATGCACGGCACGCAGATCGACATCGCGCTGTCGCCCGCGCAGGCCATGCTGGGCGAGTTCCTGGCCCATGTGCGCAAGGGCGACGTGCAGGCCGTGCACAGCCTGCGCCGCGGCGTGGCCGAGGCGCTGGAGATCGTGGCGCGCGGCGATCGCAAGAGTTCCAAGGTGGTGGGGCGCCCGGTGGAGGCGCTGAAGCTGCCGCCCGAGGTGCACATCGGCCTGATCATCCGCGGCCTGCCGGACACCGAGGACATCCAGGCCCAGGCCGAAGGGGTGGAGCCCGAGGTCATCATCCCGCACAGCCACACCGTGATCGAGAGCAACGACCACGTGGTCTTCTTCCTGCCCAACAAGCGTTTGGTGCAGGAGGTGGAGCGGCTGTTCCGCGTCAGCGCCACGTTCTTCTAACGCGCAGGAGCGCTGCATGCAAGACCTGTTTCCCGTACTGCGCGTGTTGGGCGTGCTGCTGGTGTTCTTCGCCCTCGGCATGACGGTGCCGCTGGCGGCCTCCTGGTGGCTGCAGGATGGGGTCTGGCCCGCCTGGCCGGCCGCCATGGCGACCACGGCGCTGGCCGGGCTGCTGCTGTGGTTCTGCATGCGCCACCACAAGCGCGAGCTGCAGCCGCGCCACGGCGTGATCCTGGTGACCCTGGTGTGGGTCTGCCTGCCGCTGTCGGCGGCCCTGCCGATGATGGCGGTCTACCACCTGCTGGGGCGCGAGCTGCCTTTCACCTATGCCTATTTCGAGGCTGTGTCCGGGCTGACCACGGCGGGCTCGTCCGTGCTGTCCAACCTGGACGAGCTGCCGGTGTCGCTCAACATCTGGCGCACCTTCCTGCAGTGGGTGGGCGGCATGGGGATCCTGATCCTGGCCGTGGCCATCATGCCGCTGCTGGGCGTGGGCGGCAGCCAGATGTTCCGCGCCGAGGCGGCCGGCCCGGTCAAGGACACCAAGCTGACGCCACGCATCACCGGCACGGCCAAGGGCCTGTGGGGGGTGTACGCGGTGTTCTCCGTGTCCTGCATGCTGGCTTTCTGGCTGGGGGGGATGGAGCCGCTGGACGCGCTGATGCACATGTTCACCACGGTGAGCCTGGGCGGGCTGTCGTCGCACGACGCCAGCTTCGGCCATTTCCAGTCACCGCTGCTGGAGGCCATCGCCTTCGTCTTCATGGTGGCGGCCAGTTGCAATTTCGCGCTGTACTTCGTGGCCATGCGCAAGGGCAACTGGCAGGGCTTCTGGCGCGACCCCGAGATGCGCGCCACGGTCGGCGTGCTGCTGGGCAGCAGCGTGCTGGTGTCGCTGCTGCTGTGGGGCAAGGGCGTGTACGGCCCGCTGGAGGCCTTCCGCTACGGCATGTTCAACACCGTCTCGGTGGCCACCACCACGGGCTTTGCCACGGTCGACTACCTGAGCTGGCCGGTGTTCGCCCCGTTCTTCATGCTGTTCCTGTCGGGCATGGCCACCAGCGCGGGCTCGACCGGCGGGGGCATCAAGATGATGCGCATGCTGATTCTGTTCAGCCAGGCGCGGCGTGAGCTGACACGGCTGGTGCACCCGCGCGCCGTACAACCGGTGGTGCTGGGTGGGCGCGTCGTGGATAACCGCATGATTTTTGCCGTTCTGGCGTTTATGCTGGTGTATGGCGGCACGATTGTGCTGCTGAGCATGGTGATGATGCTGACAGACCTGGATCCCATCAC
The DNA here is from genome assembly GCF_036541385.1 of Comamonas sp. GCA5. Lineage (NCBI taxonomy): Bacteria > Pseudomonadati > Pseudomonadota > Betaproteobacteria > Burkholderiales > Comamonadaceae > Comamonas > Comamonas sp. GCA5. The sequence goes on from NZ_JAZHFR010000045.1 coordinate 25,952, forward strand.
GGCTTTTTCGGCCGTGGTGGCCAGCGTGCACTGCCTGGGGCCGGGGTTGGGTAGCATCGGACCGGCCTCTTCGTACGCGGGGCTGACGGACTTTCAGATCTGGGTCTGCACGCTCGGTATGCTGTTGGGGCGCTTGGAGATTTTGAGCTTTCTCGCACTGCTGACCCCTGCATTCTGGCGCCGGTGAGTGAGCACCTGCGTATGATTCAGTGCATAAGGGTAAACACTTAAGTTTGCAGCGATTACCTACAATTACATAACCACCGTCGTTCGAGGACATACATGGTTCCACATCTCATCACCGCTTTGACCGGGCCGATCAACGAGCTTGAGCAGCGCATCATCGACTCCATGCCAGCCATCGAGCGCTGGTTCCGCCTGGAGTGGATGGAGCACACGCCGCCCTTCTACAGCTCGGTGGACATCCGCAATTCCGGTTTCAAGCTGGCCCCTGTGGACACCAACCTGTTTCCCGGCAACTGGAACAATCTGACCGACCAGATGCTGCCCCTGGCGGTGCAGGCCACCATGGCTGCGATCGAGAAGATCTGCCCCGAGGCGCGCAACCTCCTGATCATTCCGGAGAACCACAACCGCAACCCCTCCTACCTGATGAACCTGGCGCAGCTGCAGCGCATCTTCAAGATGGCGGGGCTGAATGCGCGCCTGGGCTCCATCAGTCCGGACATCAAGAAGCCCACCGAGCTGAAGCTGCCCAACGGCGAGAGCGTGCTGCTGGAGCCGGTGATCCGCACCAAGCGCCGCATCGGCCTGAAGTACTTCGACCCCTGCACCATCCTGCTGAACAACGACCTGTCGGCCGGCGCGCCGGGCATCCTGGAAGAGCTGTACGAGCAGTACCTGCTGCCTCCTTTGCACGCGGGCTGGAGCGTGCGCCGCAAGAGCCGCCATTTCCAGAGCTACGAAGAGGTGGCCAAGCGCTTTGGCAAGCTGCTGGGCATTGACCACTGGCTGATCAACCCCCTGTTCGCCAAGGTGGAGCAGCTGGACTTCAACGAAGGCGCGGGCCTGGACAACCTGGCCACCCAGGTGGATGCGCTGCTGACCAAGGTGCGCCGCAAGTACAAGGAATACGGCATCAAGGAAAAGCCCTTCGCCATCGTCAAGGCCGACAACGGCACCTATGGCATGGGCGTGATGACGGTGCGCGACGCCAAGGAGCTGGACGACCTGACCAAGAAGGCGCGCAACAAGATGGGCATCATCAAGGATGGCCTGTCGGTGCAGGACTTCATCATCCAGGAAGGCGTGCAGACCTCGGAGCGCATGAACGACGCCGTGGCCGAGCCCGTGGTCTACACCCTGGACCGTTATGTGGTTGGCGGCTTCTACCGCATGCACCCCGAGCGCGGCATCGACGAGAACCTGAACGCCCCCGGCTCCAGCTACGTGCCGCTGGCGTTCGCGCACAGCACCCACATGCCCCAGCCCGGCATGCACCCCGGTGCCAGCGCGCCCAACCGCTTCTACATGTACGGCGTCATCGCGCGCCTGGCCATGCTGGCCGCCAGCTACGAGCTGGAAGCCACCAACCCCGACGCCGAGGTCTACGACTGAGGCCCTGGGCAGGACACGACCGTGGTGTAAAAAGAAGAGCTGCCAGCGCTGGTTTTTCAAGGAATGCAGATGGAAATCTATTGAAAATCCTTGTAAAGCAAGCGCAATCAGCTTCTGTTTTCTAAGAACGTGTTTACGATCCTTCTATGACTCGACAATAGCCGAGTGAAGAGAAAGCCCTACGCCAGCGACGTCAGCAGAGAGAAGTTTGCGCAGATCGAGCCGCTGCTGCGCAGCGTGCGGCG